>CAMCIE010000100.1 GCA_945874815.1 uncultured Bacteroidales bacterium | reverse complement strand
GGAAAGAATGAAAATGCTCAAGGAGGCCGAAGCAATAAAGGCGGCTTTCTACAGGCGGCTTCTGAAAGAGAAGGCAGATGCCGGCATCGTGATCGTTGCAGCTGTTGAAGAAGATGCTCAGGAAGAGGAAGTTGGGCCGCAGGAGCAGGCTGAAGAAGAGTCAGCTGTCCAGGTGCAGGAGTCAGTTTCAGACAATCCGTTTGACGAGATTGAAAAAGGTTTCAAGAACCTTTACAACAAATACAAGAAAGAGCGTGCCGAGTATAACAGGCAGCTTGAGAAGGAGCGCGAGGACAATCTTGTTAAGAAGCAGGCAGTCATTGAAGACTTGAAGGCCCTGCTTGACAAACAGGAGGATGTCAATGCCACCTTCCCTGAGTTCCGCGAGATTCAGAACAGATGGAGGGCAATCGGTCCCGTTCCTATGCAAAACTACAGGAATATCAATGAGACTTATCAGCTCTATGTGGAGCAGTTCTATGATATGGTCAAGATCAACCGTGAACTTCGCGACCTCGATTTCAAGAAGAATCTTGAGGTGAAGGAAAAATTCTGTGAGGAAGCTGAAGCCCTTGCAGAGAATCCTTCTGTAGTTGAGGCATTCAAGGAACTCCAGAAACTTCACGAGCAGTGGAAGGAATATGGTCCGGTTGCAAAAGAGTTCCGTGAGCAGATCTGGGACCGCTTCAAGGCAGCAACTTCCGTAATCAACAAGAAATATCAGGCCCATTTCGAGGCTCAGAAAGAGATTCAGGCAGAGAATCTTGCAAAGAAGACAGTTCTTTGTGAGCAGGTCGAGGAGATTGCCGGCAGGGAAGTGACCGAGTCCAACCAGTGGAATGCATTCTCCAAGGAGATTGAAGACATCCAGAAGATATGGAAGACCATCGGCTTTGCTTCTAAGAAGGAGAACCAGAAGATTTACGACCGTTTCCGCGCTGCATGCGACAAGTTCTATGGCCGCAAACGCGATTTCTATACTGAGTATAAGGACAATATCAACTCCAACCTTGAGAAGAAGATTGCTCTTTGCGTAGAGGCTGAAGAACTGAAGACCAGCACTGACTGGAAAAAGACCACTGACCGCTTCATCAACTTGCAGAAGCAGTGGAAGGAAATCGGAGCTGTCCCACGCAAGAAATCTGACTTGCTCTGGAAGAGATTCCGTGCTGCTTGTGATGAGTTCTTTGCAGAAAGGGACAAGAATGCCAAGCCGGAGAACGATTTCTATGGAAACTTGAAAGCAAAGCAGCATCTTATTGAAGAGATAAGGGCTTATGTCCTTACAGGTGATGAAGCCGAGGATACAAAGGCTATGCAGGCATTCGCTGAAAGATGGCAGTCAATCGGATTCGTTCCTTTCAAGGAGAAAGATAAAGTGACACAGGCATATAAGGAAGCCGTTCAGGAGAAGTTCGCGGGACTTTCACGTGCTTCACGCAAGTCACGTCAGGGAGCAAGGGCTCCAAGGTCCGAGAAGGATCGTCTTATTCAGAAGTACAATGCCCTTGAGCAGGATATCGTTACATATGAGAACAATATCGGATTCTTTGCAATGTCAAAGAATGCTGAGCCTCTCATCAAACAGATGCAGGAGCGAATTGACAAGGCTAAGGAGGAGTTGACAGCTCTGGCTGACAAAATCAGGCAGATTACAGAAGAATCGAACAATTAATACATGGATAAAAATTCAATTATAGGATTTGTTCTGATAGGTGTCATCATGATTGGATTCACATTCTATCAGAACAGACAATACAAAGAGCAGATGGAGATTCAAGCCCAGCTTGACTCCGCAGCAAGGATGGAACAGTTGGCAGAGATTGCCATGGATTCCTTGAAGAGGGCCGAAGGCCTTGTGAGTGCAGGTGAAATGACCGGTGTGAAGGTCACTAACATGCCTGCTTATAAAGACAGTCTCCTTTCAGTTGCAAGACTGGCTGATTCTGAGCTTGTTACACTTGAAAATGATAAATTGGAAATCGTTTTCAACACAAGGGGTGCACAGCCTTATTCTGTCAGAATCAAAGAATACAAAGCTTATGATAGCACTGACCTCTATCTGATCAAACCTCAGATGAGCAGCTATGACATCTCGATCTATGCCGGAGAATACATCAATACCAAGGATTTCTCATTCCAGCTGGCAGAAGTGACGGATTCAAGCATAGTCATGAGGCTTCCTTTTGCTCAGGGAGGATATATCCAGCAGAAATACTCACTCTCACAGGGAAGCTATATGGTTGACAATCAGCTTTCATTCGTGGGAATGGATGAAGTGATTCCCCGTAATGTGTCGATGTTCGACATTGACTGGGGAGTAGTGATTCCAAGACTTGAGAAAGGATACAAGAACGAGAAACAATACTCGAAACTTGACTACTATTTCACCGGTGACAAGAAACCGGAAGAGATGGGGCGTGCCCGCAACGAGGCGAAGAGGATTGATTCAAAGATGAAATGGTTTGCCTTTCAGCAGCAATTCTTCTCTGCAATCATGACCGCTGAAAACGAGTTCTCGTCAGCGGACCTCGATGTGAAATACTACGAGGAAAACGATCCGTCCCGCAACCTGATGGCTTGTACCGCCAAATTGCGTTCTGAGTTTCAGGCTTCGTCTTCAGAGACTGTGATTCCGTTCCAGTTCTATTTCGGACCGAATGATTATCAGGTACTTAAGCATTATGACTACAGATATGAGAAGATTATCCCTCTGGGAGGCTGGCTCGTAAACTGGATCAGCCGTTTTGTCATAATACCTTGTTTTGACTTTCTGAGCCGGTTCCTGAACAACTGGGGACTGATCATCCTTCTTATGACCATCCTCATCAAAGTCGTGCTCTCGCCGCTTACTTACAAGTCATTCAAGTCATCTGCAAAGATGAATATTCTCAAACCGGACATCGAGCAGATCAACAAGAAGTATCCGAATGAGAAGGATGCCATGAAGAAACAGCAGGCAACTATGGAGCTATACCAGAAGGCCGGCATCAGTCCGATGGGCGGATGTCTCCCGATGCTCCTCCAGTTCCCGATTCTCTTTGCAATGTTCCGATTCTTCCCTGCATCAATCGAACTTCGTCAGCAGAGTTTCCTCTGGGCTGATGACCTTAGCGCTTACGATTCGATCCTTGACCTTCCGTTCAGGATTCCGCTTTATGGAGACCACATCTCACTCTTCGCGCTTCTGATGGCAGTTTCAATGTTCATCTACTCTAAGATGACTTCAAGCCAGATGTCGGATGATCCGAATATGGCACCTATGAAGTTCATGAGTGTATGGATGATGCCTATCATGATGTTGTTCATCTGTAACAACCTTTCTTCGGCCTTGAGTTATTACTACCTTCTTTCCAACCTCATCACAATGCTGATGACTTGGGTAATCAGGAAGTTCGTCGTTACAGAAGACAAGGTAAGAGCAGAGATGGTTGCCAACCAGAACAAGCCTAAGAAGAAGTCCAAGTTCCAGCAGAGACTCGAAGAGGCTCAGAAAATGCAGGAGCAGATGATGAAAGAGCAGCAGAGAAAGCGCAGATAATCATGGACACTATAAAAGACATACTCGATAAATTGAAAAGCGAACTGCCAGCAACTGTAAAGTTGGTGGCAGTTTCCAAATTCCACCCCTTCGAATCCATCCTGCAGGCTTATGAAGCCGGCCAGAGGATATTTGCTGAGAGCCGACCTCAGGAGCTATCTGCTAAGGTCGCTCATGCTTCAAAGTTAAGGCAGGAATATCTTGCCAATGGTGGCAAGGGAGATTATCTGAATGACATCCAATGGCATTTCATCGGACATTTGCAGACAAATAAGTTGAAGATAGTTCTTCCATATGCGTCTCTGGTTCAATCAGTTGACTCATTGCATCTTATAGAGGCTATTGAGAAATGGGGGCAGCAGAATGATAGGGTGACTGATATTCTCCTGGAATGTCATGTGAGTTCAGACCAGTCAAAACAGGGCTTTTCCTCAGATGAGCTCCTGGATTTCCTGTCCGGCAGCATCGAATATCCTCATATCCATGTCAGGGGAGTGATGGGAATGGCAACTCTGACAGATGACAGGAATGTCATCAGGGACGATTTCAGGAAGCTTACCGCCATGTACGACATGCTTCACGATTGGCTGGGCGAGAGTCCGAACCTGCCGCATTCAGGAGCCTTGGTAAAAGAGAATTCCCCTTGGGATGTCAGCGAAATCTCAATGGGAATGTCAGATGATTACCAAATTGCAGTGGAGGAAGGCTCCACCATGGTCCGCATAGGTTCCTTGATATTCGGAGCCCGTCAGTACTGATTGCCACTGAAGTCATCGACCTGACCTTCCCCCGATGTCATGTCGAGCGAAGTCGAGACATCTATTTCAATTCATCAATCATAGCCGAGGCAACGGCATCCGAAGCCCCGCTTCCGCCAAGGAGTGAACGTATCTCCTCATAATCCTTGAGCATCCTTCCTCTATATGCCCGGTCCTCAATCAATTTGCGGACTTCGGCTACAAGTGCGTCTGCATTGCAGTCATCCTGGATGAACTCCTTGAAAGCGCATCTGTCTACAATGAGGTTGCCAAGGCTGATAAATCTGACTTTGATAATCTTCCTTGCAATAAGATAAGTCAGACGGCTTGCACTAATGTAACCCACAACCTGAGGCACATTGAAAAGCACGGTTTCAAGCGATGCTGTGCCGGAGTTGACTACAGCTGCCTCTGAATTCCTGATAATCTCCTGCGTCCTTCCGAACAACACTTTCACATAATCGCTTATGTCCGGAGTCATCCATTTTTGATAGTCTGCCATTCTCCTTGCAGGTGCTCCAGCAATAAGGAATTGATAATCAGAATACTCAGGTATGTTGTGCATCTTTCTGGCAAATTCTGTCAATACCGGCATCATCGTACTGATTTCACCTTTGCGCGATCCTGCCAGCATGGCTATGATTTTCTTTTGAGGCAGGCCGTTTTCCTTGAGAAAATCCTCGCAGGATTGCTTCATCGCACGGGAATTGTCAACGGCGTCAACAAGAGGGTTCCCTTTATATATAAAAGGAATACCCCTGGACTCGAAATATGGGATTTCAAAAGGGAAAACAATGAATAGCATGTCCACATATTCTTTCAGTTTCCTTATTCTGCCTTCCCTCGATGCCCAGACCTTCGGAGCTATGTAATAGAATACCTTGAAGCCCTTTTTGTGTGCAAATTCCGCAATCTTGAAATTGAATCCAGGATAGTCGATCAGGATCACAACGTCCGGATTCCACTCCAGGATATCCTTTTTGCAGAAGGAAACATTTCCGAGCAGCTGCCTGGCCTTGACGAACACTTCCACGAATCCCATAATCGCACCGTCTTTATAATGACGCACAAGGCCCTGTGTGTCAGAGCCTTGATTCTCATCATGGACGGCCTTCATCAGGTCACCTCCCCAGAAGCGGATGTCTGCTTCCTTGTCCCTGGAGTAAATGCCTTTCATCAGGTTCGAGCCGTGGAGGTCGCCTGACGCTTCGCCTGCTATGATGTAATATGTCATATCCTATTTGAAATCTTTGTTGAAACCTTTGCAAATCATCCTCTCATGCTCCTGATAATCAGTGCAGTCCAGATTGTGGGCAGTGATTGATATATAGCCTTCCTGCATCAGTCTGTGGTCGGCTCTGTAATCGTTGCGCGGGTCATCCAGAAAATCTCCGACCATCATGTAGAGTTCCTCTCCCTCTTCCACTTTCGGGTCGGAACTCTGACCGAGCATTTCCGGTGTAATCCCGTATTTCTTATACACATCAAGGTTCCAATGCATGAACTCCCTGACCCATCGGCCCTTTCCCTGAACGGAGGCACGTACTCCCTTTATCCGGCTTGCAGGGATGTTGGGGAAATTCACATTGTAA
>CAMCIE010000099.1 GCA_945874815.1 uncultured Bacteroidales bacterium | reverse complement strand
CACTGCACTCAACACAGCCGTCATTTTTGCTCTGATGCTCATTGTAGGTTGGCTCAGCGGCTTTGGCTGGCCTCCATGCGGACGTATTATGGCGCACTGGTTCTCCCAGAATGAACGGAGTTTCAAGATGAGTGTATGGAATGTATCACATACAGTGGGAAGCTTCTCTCTTGGTGTTCTTGCAATTGCAGGAGTTTCTCTGTTTATTTTCTTTGCTCCGACCTTCGGTCTTGATGAGGCTCAGGCCTGGAGAGGCAACTTCATCTTCCCTGCTATCATAGCCCTTCTGATTGCAGTTTTCTGCTGGTGGGCTATCCGTGACACTCCTGAGTCTTGCGGTCTGCCTTCAGTCCAGGACTGGAGAAAGGACTATAGCGGAATCAAGAGCAAGGGAAAAGCTGGTGATAAACTGCCTTTCAAGGTGCTCTTCGTGGACTATGTATTGAAAAACAAGCTTTTGTGGATTGTTGCTCTCAGCAATGTATTTGTCTATATGGTAAGATACGGTATCGGAGACTGGGCACCGACCTTCCTCTCTGATGCAGGTATCATGACCCCGGCAGAAAGCAAGATGGCCTTCTCTGTTCACAACCTTGTGGGTGCTGCAGGAACCATTCTTTGCGGTCTTGCCACTTCCAAGATATTCAAGGGCCGCTGTGCACCTATGAACGTAATCTGTATGCTTGCCTGCATGGCAGGAGTACTACTTTATTGGTTTGTCGGTGCTGGTTTCATTCCTATGGATCCTGCCGTACAGAAGGTTCTTGTTTATGTGGCTCTCTGTCTGATCGGATTCTTTATTTACGGTCCAGTTGCTCTGACAGGTGTTCAGGCTCTCAACCTTGTTCCTAAGAATGCGGCAGGCACAGCAGCCGGTTTCGTAGGCCTTTTCGGCTACTTTATTGGTGATGCCATCTGTTCAAAGATTTTTGTAGGCGGAGTTGCAAGCGCTTTTGATTGGAACGTTGCCAACCTTACCGTTGCAGTCGGTGCCCTCATCGGCGTCATCCTCTGCGCCCTCCTTATTCGTCCTGAAGCAAAACAGGCCGCTGAAAATCGCTGATAATCTTTAATATTCCACTAAACAAGAAGCCGGGGCAATTCTCATTGCTCCGGCTTCTGCCCATAATACCACTTATATATTACCTTTTTTATGAAAGAGTAATCGGTTTATTTGTAGCTGACAACCTTAAGCTGGATGTTGTCGAGATACATACGACGCTGGTTGGTAGTTGAAGGATCGTCCCTGTATGATCCGATGGCGATTGCATCACCATTGTTCACTGTTACAGTGAAGGTGCAGCGAGTCCATTTATAGTCAGAATCACTGCCTGTAGGAAGGGTGAACCTGTGTACCTGATCCTCAGACGGAGTTCCTACCTCGTGGTTGATGAACTTGCTTTCATCCACGCGTGCCGAGTTGTTGTAAACCTGGACAATCGCTGTTGCTGGGTCGAACTTGTAAGGAACTGAAGTTCCGCTTGTTGGATCCATGTAAGGAGCAGCGTCAAATGATACTTCCACTTCTGCTGTACCTGAAAGACAGGTAATGGCAGGGGTTACAATCTGTGCATACTTGCTGCTTGCTCCGATCTTGACAAGACCTGCAGCCATACAAAGTGCACCTTCCTTATTGCTTTCAAGTATAGCTCCCCAGTCTTTCTGTCTGGTATTCGGAACATGCCATTTGAATGTGTTCATCAGACCGCTATGCTTTTCTGCCGTACAGTAAATGAGCTTGCTTCCGTCGCCGATAGGATCTTCTCCGAGAGCATTGTAGTTCTCATAATATGAACCTGTACTCTTCAATGCCCATCCTGAGAATCCGCGTACGCACTCTCCGCCGAACGGCCATTCGCTGAAGTCCTCGAAGAGGATGATGTCACCTGCTGCTGCGGTGCCTGAAGGCATTGTCACGACCTTTGAAGCTTCAGTAGTCACTTTGACTGTCTTGCTGACCTCAAATGAAGTATCTGTAACTTTAACCCAATAGTCCCTTCCTGAATCAAGTCCTGATACCATGAACTGAGGAGAAACCTTAAATGGAATGTTCCTCGTACTTGAGAAAATACTCTGCTTGGCTGCGAACTTGAATGATGAATGCAGGTCAGTGCAAGCCTCATCCTTATAGGTTGCAAGCGTATATGTGGAAGCATAGTCGAAATCAAAGTTCTCATAATCACTGAGAGTCCATCTGATTCCATATTGAGACTCATTCACAAATACAATTTCAGCCTTGAGTTCAGGTTTTGCAATTTCCACTACTGAGGTAGTAATGATTTCTGAATCATACTCATTTGCTGATGCCTCAGATACGACAGACTGCAATGTAACATAATATCTATGTGTAGGAGTAAGCTTCGTGAACTGAACCGATGTAGTATTTACATACTTGGTTGCAAGTGCTTCGGTTCCGTTTTCTTCAAATATCTCGGCCTTGAAAAGAGAGCAGCCAGGAACAACGCTCCAGCTTGCATTCACGTTGACGCCATTTGCTTCAACTTTCACATTCGCAGGAGCCTCAAGTTTTTCAAATACATATCCTGCAGTACCGATCTTCTTTACTGTAGTTTCAGAATTGAATTCCGGCTGGATGTGGCTGATTGCAGTGAGCTCAAACATATATTCTCCAGACTGAATGCTGTCAAAAGTATAGCTTGTCTGATCTGTTTCTACAGAATATTTGAAGTTAGGATTTGCAGTTGAATATATGGTCAGTGCATAGGCATCGGCATTCTCAACAGACGGCCACTCTGCTGTAATCGAAGTCTCTGAAGGATAAGTCTTTATCTCTGAAGCCTCAATTGTCCGGAGAGGTTCGGTAAGTTTCACGACAGAAGTCGAGACAACGATGCTGTCAACATTGAAACGTGTAGTCTTGATGTTGGCGGAGTTCTCAGTAGAAACCTTGATCCTTGTAGCAGGAGTAGCTCCGTCGATTCGGAATGAGCGGACTGTCCACTTTCTGCCTGCCGCATCAGCCTGAGCCGGGAAATTTTCAGTAGTAAGGGTTCCTCCGACAACTGCTCCGCCGCCTTCGGCAGTGATTTCAATTGTTCCGTCAGTATTGTCGAAACGAAGGAGTTTCATGGTGAGGGTGACAGTTGTCTCTCCCTTGAGGTTTGAAAGGGCAGGGAGCTGGAACCAGCCATAATTTGAACCTGTACCCACTTTGAGGTAACCCGGGTGCTCGTAGCATCTTGCACCGCTCCAACCTGAAAGACCTCTGTCTTCCCTGTATGCCTTGATGTCGTACTGTTTCCAGCTCTCGTTTGAATCGCCGAAGACATCATAGGTTCCATCCTGGTCGAGTTTTGCAAATGGCTGCCACATATCTTCCGGTGCGTTCCAATAATATGTCTGTTTGCCTTCTACACCGATTCCCGGAGCATTGTTCGGATAATCACCTCCGAATACCATTTTGTCGAATGTCTGTATATATACAATGTCAGGTGAGAGGATATTGCCTGTGATTGATTCTGAAGCGACCTCCTTTCCTGCAACCTTGACACTCGCATTGAGGGAAACTGTGCCGACTCTCGAAACTATACCTTTTACAGGAACGCTGAATGATCCGTTGCCCTCGGAAGCAATGGTGAATTCGGTGCTCGGAGCAATGCTCAGGGCCTCATCACCTGAAATATTAGCTTCAATTACAACTTTTTCTCCTCCGGCAGCCTTGCTGTATTTTACAAGGATGGCAGCTGCAGCCGATTCGCCTTTAGTAAGCGTTCCGGTCAGAACAGGTTTTTCAATGGTGAACTGTCCGTCAGCCTGAGTTACTTTTACAGATGCGGAATATGTACCGTTTTCAGAAACAATGCGGATACTTCCTTCTCTTGATTCACCTGAATTGCGTTTTGCCGTAATGGTGACTTTCTGGAAATCTGTTCCGTTGCCAATCACAGGCTCCGAAGCGTCGGGGCTGACTGACAACCAATCTGATTCAGAAACCGCGTGCCACTGACCGTCGTACCTTACTGTCACGGTTGCGGTGGCTCCTTCATTATAAGCTATGTTCACAGCATCCGTATCCCTTCTCAGATTCGGGTTCACTTCTTCCTTGACACAGGAAGAGAATGACATTGCGAAAGCAGAAAGGATGACTGCAGAAACAAGGCTTCTGATGTTGATATTCATACTTTTGTCAATTTGGGTTTGTGGTTATTCCCATCAAACTCTCAAACCGGACTGCGCTATATGGTTCACGCTACAAATGTAATTAAATTAATTGAATTTGAAAGTCTTTTATTCGGAAAATGATGAAAAATGAAAAAATATTTTAAAAATTTATTCAAATAATGATGTGAAATGAAAAAAGAATCCTATATTTGTGGCAAGAGAATATTTAATGAAATCTCATCGGCTCTTTTGGCTGTTGTTTTATATGGTTCACAAACGGCGGAATGCTGGCATATAAAATTAATAACTAAAAGAAACGAAATGAAAAATATCGAAGCTAAAACAAAACCCTGCGTATCCCATAAGGCGAAATGGGGAGGGATTTTTGTTGCATTGTTTCTGTTCGTTTGCTCTTTGCCTTCGGCCTATGCCCAGACAAAGAGTACTGTAACGGGACAGGTGGTTGATGCATCTGGTGAGCCGGTTGCAGGAGCCTTTGTGTCTGTTCCTGGAACAGGACTCGGTACAATAACTGATATGGACGGAAAATACACAATCTCCGTCACAAAAGGCAATCCACTTGAATTTTCCTTCCTGGGATTCAAGTCACAGACAATTACAGTCGGACAGCAGGCAGTCATCAACATCACCCTTCAGGCAGACAATACCTCTCTTGATGAATCAGTCGTTGTCGGATATGGTGTACAGAAACGCCGTGATATCGTAGGTGCAGTTGATGTGCTCAAGACTGAAGACATTCAGGACAGGACAGGTTCTGCAATGAACATGTCCCGTGCCCTTCAGGGCAATGTCCCGGGCCTTACCCTTACATTCACCGACGGTAAGCCAAGCCGCGGAGCTACAGTCCGCATCCGTGGTAATGAGACCTCAATCGGTTCAGGAGGATCGGCCCTCGTTCTCATTGATGGTGTAGAAGGCGACATGAACTCTGTCAACCCTGAGGATATTGAGTCTGTAACCGTCCTCAAAGATGCTTCATCTACAGCGGTTTATGGTGCACGTGGAACATTCGGAGTCATTCTCCTGACCACCAAGAATCCGCAGAAAGGTTCTGCAAAGATTACTTATAACGGAACGGTCAACTTCTCCCAGAGGACAGTTAAGCCACAGTTCGTGACCGATGGTTATCAGTGGACAACCGACTTCCTCGAGGCTTATAATAACTGCCGTCTTACTGATCCGACAGGTATCAACAACTCTTTTGCCTTTTCACGCGAATGGTATCAGGAACTTGAGCGCAGAAACAATGATCCTTCTCTTGATGTCGTCAGAATCAACAATCAGGGCAATTACGAGTATTTCGGAAATACCGACTGGTACAGCCTCTTCTATAAGGACTGGACAATCAGCCACCAGCACAATATCAATGTTTCAGGAGGAAATGACATCGCTTCCTATTATGTTTCCGGTCGTGTCTTCGACCAGGATGGCATATATAGGGAAGGAAATGACAAATACCGCACTTACAACGTATCTGCAAAGGGTAATGTGAACATCCGCCCATGGTTCCGGGTTGAGAACAAGACTGAAATCACCTATTTCCAGTCTCACCAGCCGACCAACCACACCGGAGTGAGCATCAACAACTACAATCCTATCCGTATGATGTCTCATCAGGCCTATCCTATGACCATTCCTTACAACCCTGACGGAACCTGGACCAATGCTGCCGTTTATTCCGGCTATGCAGGATTCGTTGAGGGAGACTCATGGAGAAAGGATAAGAAGTTCACTGTGACCAACAAGACTACGGCAACTATCGACATAAACAAGGATGTGCTCACTGCAAA
>CAMCIE010000098.1 GCA_945874815.1 uncultured Bacteroidales bacterium | reverse complement strand
GATAGTGATCAATACAATACAGCGTACTGCTTCCGAGACTGCAATCGAGAATGCCGTGACTGTCTTCCATATCGACAGCGATGAGATCAAAGGTCGCATCATCGGAAGGGAAGGAAGGAACATCAGGGCGCTTGAGGCTGCAACAGGTGTTGAGATTGTGGTTGACGACACTCCGGAAGCAATCCTGCTTTCAGCATTCGACCCGGTAAGAAGAGAGGTGGCACGTCTTGCCCTGCACCAGCTTGTGATTGACGGACGTATCCATCCAGCCCGTATCGAGGAAGTGGTTGCAAAGGTTCAGAAGCAGCTCGAAGACGAGATTATGGAGACAGGTAAGAGGACATGTATCGACCTGGGTATCCATGGCATGCATATCGAGCTGGTGAAACTCATCGGAAGGATGAAATACCGTTCTTCTTACGGACAGAATCTGCTCCAGCATGCCCGTGAGGTTGCAAACATCTGTGCCACAATGGCTTCAGAGCTCGGACTTAATCCAAAAACAGCAAAGAGGGCCGGACTTCTCCACGATATCGGAAAAGTCTCAGACGAGGATCCAGAGCTGCCACATGCAATTCTCGGTATGAAGCTCGCTGAGAAATACAAAGAGAAACCTGACGTATGCAATGCCATAGGATCGCACCATGAAGAAGTGGAGATGACTTCTATCATTTCACCTCTTGTGATGGTAGCTGACGCCATTTCAGGTGCACGTCCTGGAGCAAGACGCGAGGTTATCGAGTCATATATCAAGAGACTCAAGGACATGGAGAACATTGCCCAGTCTTATCCGGGCGTGACCAAGACTTATGCAATCCAGGCAGGAAGGGAACTCAGAGTCATTGTCGGTGCTGACCAGGTATCTGACCATGATGCAGAAGAGCTTTCAGGAAAGATTGCCAAGAAGATTCAAGAAGAGATGGTTTATCCGGGACAGGTCAAGATTACCGTCATCCGTGAAACCAGGTCGGTTGCATTTGCAAAATAAAGAATACGATCATAAATTATGAAATTCATCAGAAACATCATGTTGTTTGCGGCACTCCTCGCGGGTGTCGCAACTTATGCTCAGCCATCTGCTCCGAGCAAGATTGTAAGCTGGAGCACTGAGATTACACCTAAACAGGATTCGCTTCTTCAGGTAGTGTTCACCGGCAAGATTGCCTCCGGATACCATACCTATTCCCTGACCGATTCTTTCTCCCCTACCGAAATCTTTGATGCGGAATATCAGGGATGCCGTCCAAGCGGTGAACTGTACTGCCTTGGCACTCCCGTTCTGGAGGATGACGGAATGGGTGGAAAGATGGAGTGCTTCTACGATATGATTCAAATCGCCCAGGACATTGTCATGGAGCAGGAAAACGGTTCATTCAAGGGAAGCATCTTCACAAATTCCTGCACTGACCAGACATGCAAGAGTGAATATTACGATTTCAACATAGCCCTGTCATCAAGCGTGGCAGTTGCCGAAGAGGCGGTTATCGGCGGGTCTGATTCCGAAGGTTCTTCCATCTGGGCACTTATACTTGAAGCCATTCTCTGGGGATTTGCAATGCTCCTTACGCCATGCGTCTTCCCTATGGTTCCGATGACAGTTTCTTTCTTCATGAAAGGTTCGTCAAGCCCTGCCCAGGGACGCTTCAAGGCAATTATGTACGGCTTCTTCATCGTAGTGCTTTATACAGTTCCAATATCACTTATCATTCTGATAACCAGAATTGTAGGTGGTGATGCCGTGACTGCGGACATCTTCAACTGGCTTGCTACGCACTGGCTGCCAAACCTCATCTTCTTCGTGGTGTTCATGGTTTTTGCAGCCTCATTCTTCGGCGCATTTGAAATCGTTCTGCCACAGTCTCTTGTGAACAAGAGCGACAAAGGAGCCGGCAAGGGCGGTATTCTCGGCATTTTCTTCATGGCACTCACCCTCGTGCTTGTTTCATTCTCATGTACAGGTCCTATTGTAGGAACAGTGCTCATCAAGTCAACTCAGGGCGAGTTCTGGACTCCTATTGTCACAATGCTTGCCTTCTCCCTCGCATTTGCACTTCCTTTCACCATTCTTGCTCTCTTCCCTTCCCTGCTGAAGAAATTCAAGCAGAGCGGCGGCGGATGGCTCAACTCGGTGAAGGTTGTTCTCGGTTTCATCGAGATTGCTCTCGGTCTGAAGTTCCTGAGCGTTGCAGACCAGACCTACCATTGGGGAATACTCGACAGGGAGGTTTACCTCGCCATCTGGATTGTGGTCTTTACTCTGCTGGGACTTTATCTGCTCGGAAAGATTCGTTTTGCTAACGATGAACCGGTAGAGCATCTTTCCGTGAAGAGGCTTGCTCTGGCCATCGGAGTATTCTCATTCGTGGTGTATATGATTCCAGGCATGTTCGGTGCACCGCTTAAAGCTTTGTCCGGCTACCTGCCTCCTATCACCACTCAGGATTTTGTCATCGGTCAGGGAAGCGTTTCGTCTTCTGCAACAGGCACTTCATCTGCAGGAAGCACCGGTGAGCGATATGGTCTTCACCTGCCTCTGGGTCTTGAGGGATATTTCACTCTTGAAGAAGGACTTGCAGCTGCAAAGGCTGAGGGTAAACCAGTATTTGTGGACATCACCGGCCACGGCTGCGTGAACTGCCGTGAGATGGAGTCCAGGGTATGGAGCGATCCTACCGTTCTTGGCATGCTGAAGAATGACTTCGTGATTGTTGCCCTTTATACTGACGACAAGAGCAAGCTCGATGAAAAGGACTGGGTGAAGGCTGATAACGGTGACGTTTACAAGCAGCTTGGAAGGGCCAATTCATATATTGTCCGTACAAGGTTCAACGTGAATGCCCAGCCAAATTACGTGCTCCTCTCCCCTGACGGTGAGCAGCTCGTCCCTACCCGCGGATATGACCTCGACATCCCCGGCTTTGTAGCCTTCCTTCAGAGCGGCATCGACGCAATGAAATAATCTATTTCTTTGATATTGCAAACACCGGCAGGAGCAGGATGACGGCAATGGCAGAGAAGGCCATTCCTCCTATGGTGCCGATGGCAAAATCAAACCAGAAAATCTCATGAGGGCCTTCGGAAAGGAAAGGAACCAGACCGAGAACAGTTGATATCATCGTCAACATGATTGGTCTGACCTTCAAGCCGAAGGCCTTCGTGTATGTTCTCAGGCATGGAAGGCCTCCCCTTCGCTTCATTATGCTTTTGTAGGTGAGGACTATATAGATTCCTGCATTTACGACTATTCCGCACAGCATGACCAAGGCTGCAAAGCCACCCTGGTCGAATGACAGATCCGACAACCCGAAAATCAGGAAAAGGCCTATGAATGAAACCGGTATCATGAATATCACCGCAAATGGCAACCTTAACGATTCGAAAGCGATGGCCAGCATTATGAAGATGACGGCAACGATGAGGAGGATGAGCCAGACATATCTTTCCTTGTTGTCATCCCACCATCCGCCAGAGGGATTGACAGCCTTGTACCCGACCGGAAGGACCTCGCCGTTCATGTGGTCCACGGCTGAGCTGATTACCTTCTTGGAGAGCTCGTAGCTGCCGATGAAATCGAAGCATACCCTGATTTGGTACGACTGCTGTTTCTTTCTTATATTAACACCGGAAAGCCTCTTTTCAATGCTGCCTATATCCTTCAAAGGCACAGCCACATCCGACACCCATACCGGAGAGTTAAGCACATGCCAATAATCATATCCTTCCAGCTCAGACGAACGCAGAACGACATCCACCAGATTCCCGCCGTTACTGATTGCAGAAATCTTCCTGTCATAAAGTTGGGAGGACAATGCAGAATAATACTGATGTGGAGTAATGCCTGAGGCGGCCATCCTCTCGAAATTATATTCCATATTGAATTCTGTCCGGGGCTTTCCCCCACGTCCCAGTCCCCAGACTTCCGCTCCGGATATCCTCCTGTTGCGGGAAAGATATTCCACCAGATAATCGGCATATTGCCGCAATTGACGGTAATTATATCCATTAAGCACTATCTCGTGGGATCTGTGGCCGGTAATGATGTTGTTGTTGAAGCCGTTTTCATCGATTCCATAGATTGACCAGTTCGCTCCACCGAAATTTATTGCCATCGAGGTTACCTGAGACTTGAGCCGGGAAGGGAATGAAGTATATTCATATTCAGGTTTGAATTCGACAGTGATTGAGGCGTCGTCATAAGAAGAAATCTCCGTTGTGAACACCTTTATCTCATCAAATGCGGCAAGGTAGTTTTCCATATACTTTACCACTTCATTGAGCTGGTGGACGGTACAGCCTTCCAACATTCCGGCATGGATGTAAAGTTTATTCTGCTGCGGCTCACGGTAGAAATCGGATCTTGGCAAAGACTTCCAGAAAGACCACAGAGGCAGTCCGAAAGCAAGAATGAACACAACGAAATATAACCATCTGTGTTGCAGTCCCCATCCTATGTAATTTCTGTATCTGCAGGTCAGTTTGGCAGTACGCCTCATTTTTCTCATTGAGTGACTTGAAGATGCAGGCCGGACAGGGAGATAGTCCAGAAGGGCGGGAATGAACAGCCATGAAATTACAAGCGATACGGCAAGATTGAGAGCAATCACCCAGATGAAATCTTTCAGGTTAGCCTTCTCGCTCTCCGGTAGCAGCAGGACCATCATTAGGGCGGCAATCGTGGTGCCGACGGCAGCGACCAATGACGGGAATGCTCCTTTGTCCCGGAAACGGGCATAATGGTCAATCATCACGATGGATGTGTCTATGATTATGCCGAGCGAGACTGTGATTCCGGCAAGGGTGTAAATATGGATGCTGATTCCGGCAAATGCATAAATGGCAAGGCTTGTCAGGAGATTCACTGCAAGGGTGATGACGATTATGAGCATGTATCTCCACGAACGGCTCACAAGAAACACAAAAAGCAGCAGTACAAGAATGCAAAGGCCGGTACGCAGATAAATCTTGTCAAGTTCTTCTGATACATATTCCGAGGAATCGTATGCTATGCCGGCTGTTATCTCCTGTGGAAAACCATGCTGAAGCTCCGACATCCTCTCCCTGACATTTCTTGTCACCTTCAGAAGGTTGGCATCAGAAGCCACTCCGACAGATAATGTAATGGTATTCAGGCCGTTGACCCTATAGTATGACTCTGGAAGCGACTCTTCATAATCCCAGGAAGCGATATCAGCCAGACGGACATTCCTTCCTGCGGCATTCTTCACGGGGATGTTTCCGAAATCCTCGCCGGCATTCATTGAAGCAAGTCGTACAATCATGGTCTGGTTCCCTGTATCGGATAATCCGATCAGTGTCTCCGAATATGCATTCCTGAATGCTTCCGCGATGTCTGAAGGGATCACTCCTGCAGACGCGGCTCTGGCCGCATCGAATGTTATCACCCAGTGATATGGAGTTGCACCATGAAGCGATACGTTATCAACTCCATTTATGGAAGAGATATCAGGCATAACGTGCTCACGGACATATCTTTCTATCTCCTGTGAGGGAAGGTTGCCCTTTATAAGGTAGGATAGTGCCGTTGTTGCCTTCTGTCCCCGGGCCTTGTGGGAAATGGAGGGATAGGATACCCCGTCCGGAAGTTCAGAGTATATGTTCCTGATGGCCGAGGCAAGTTCCAGACGTGCTGCGGCCAGGTCTGTACGTTTGCTGAAACTCACTGACGCACTTCCATATCCGGATGATGACAAGGACGAGGTCTCTGTACTGCCTCTCAGACGTGCCATGATTCCCTCAATTCTGGATGTCACTTCTGCCTCTACGATTTCGGGAGATGCACCTGGATAAGAAAATGACACTGTCATCGTCCTGTCTGCAGAAGATGGCTTATACTGGATGTTCAGCATGGGAAGAGCGGCTATGCCTGTCAGGGAGAGCACAGCCATAACCAATAATACTGAGAATGAGGGGATAC
>CAMCIE010000097.1 GCA_945874815.1 uncultured Bacteroidales bacterium | reverse complement strand
AGGATCACTCCCCCGCTCCTGAGGACGGCAAGAGCCTTTTCGAGTTCTTCTGTATATTCCATAATATTATTATATTCAATTATATACAATTTCAGCAATCGCCGGATAATGGTCGGACAAGCCTATTCTCGGGACATCATAGCTCACAGCACGGTAGCTGTCGGGATACAAAAGATAATCAATGCGGAGCATTGGCCAAAGCATGGAATAGGTGGCCCCGAAGCCATGCCCGGCATCAACAAAGGCATCACGCCGGCCCCGGGTCATCCTGTAATAAGTGTAGGACATCGGATTGTCATTGAAATCACCGCAGACAAAGGATTCAATCGGACAATTCTCGATATCGGACAAGACTTTGTCCACCTGGCGGGGCCTCATCGTTATCGAACGCTTCATTTTGACTCCGGTCTGGGCGAAAACGTCGGTCTGGGAATTTGTCAACGACCTCACCAAACCTGTGAATGAAATGTTATAACTTTCAAAATGACAATTATATATGCGGAATCTGTGTCCGTCTGTCTCATAATCTGAATAAATTGCAAGGTTTGCACTTGAGTCAAATGTCAGTTTGCCTTTCCCCACAGATTTCAACCGGCTCAGGGTCAGATTTCCGCAGAGTCCATACTGGGTTGAATAAAGGTAGTACTCCGCTGCATATCCTTTCAGATACTTCGGAATGACATTCGCAACTGATTGTCCTTCATCTACATAGAATTCCTGAAGGCAAACGATGTCGGGCTGTTCTTCCACAATGAAACGGAAGACTGAATCCATGCATTGGCGCCTGCCTTTCAGTCCGTCCTGCTCCTGGGCAAGCATGAATCTTCCCACATTGTAGGTCATTATCTTCAGGCCGCCTTTTCTGCCATGGAAAGAAGTTCCAACCTCCTTGCTCTCATTATTTTCTGCATCAGTGTCTCCCGAAAACGGCAGTCTCACATACAATCCCAGGAAAAGGGCTGCCGGAATTAGTGCCACAAGGGGTATGACGAATGATTTTGACCTGCGTTTCAGAGCCCAAAGCAAAAGAACAAAGTCCAGAAGAGCCAACGGTACGAAGCATAGACCGAGCAGGGAGGCCACCCAGAATTTGGCAGGGTTGACCACCACGGAAAGCACGGACAGCAAAGCGAGCGCCGCTGCAATTAGCATCAGCACCCTGTTCGTAATTCCGAAAAATAGATTCCTGGACATGGCAGACGGTTAATACCTTCCGTAAAGTTTTCCCTTCTTTTTCCAATAAAGAATCATCAGCCAGCCGAAAAGCATGCCTCCGAGGTGTGCGAAATGTGCTATGCCGCCACCCATTCCGGTCACTCCGGTCATAAGCTCGATTGCAGCGAAGATAAGCACAAACCATTTGGCTTTCAATGATATAGGCGGGAATAACAATGTCATTATAGAATCCGGGTACAACATGGCATAGCCAAGAAGTACTCCGTAGATTGCTCCTGAAGCTCCCACCGTAGGAGTCATTTTCAGCTGATGGAGGGCGGCCATTGCATGCTGGCTTCCTTCTGCTATCTGGCTGAGCCATACCTGAGTCTGAATCCACTCAACTCCGGTGTGAAGAAATGCTGCTCCAAGTCCTGTCACAAAGTAGAAAAGCAGGAACTTTTTCGGTCCCCACACCCTTTCAAGCACACATCCGAAAATAAACAATGTGTACATATTGAAGAAAAGATGCCAGAAACCGCCATGCATGAACATGTGGGTCACGACCTGCCAAGGTTTGAAAAATGGAGATGTCGGATAGAAAAGAGCGAAATGCTCATACATGAAATCACCTCCAATGGCCGTCATAATCATCACAAGTATGTTAATCATGATGATATTCTTCGTTACAGGGGGGATATTGGAAAGGAATCCCCCTCCCGAGCGGCCGTCATTATAATAAAAAGACATAAATTTAAATATTTATCAATTAAAATCTTCCGTCGATGTCATCGACGCTCATAACACTCACAATCCTTCTTCCGGACATTGTGTATTCGGAATTCTCGCAAGCGAAGAGACTGTCAATCAATCTCTGTGCCTGCCTTGAATCTGTGACAGCTTCGCAGTTCAGGGCTCCCAGGCGGGCAAATGAAGATGCCAGATTGGCAGTCATCATCTCCTGAAGGGCTGAATGGTCTTCTGCAAGAATCCTTGTAAGGTCCCCTACCATGGTGATCACTTTGCCTTCTTCCGCGCTGAACCCTTCTGGGACTCCGTTGACGACAATGGTATCAGTCCCGAACGGGGCTATGTCAAAGCCGAGGCTTGCGAGCATGTCCGCATGTTCGGCAAAAAGGCACATGTTTTCGACTCCTACCTGCACGGCAACAGGGAAAAGGGCCGACTGGGTCAGATGCTCGTTGTTGGAGAAAGCATTCAGGAAACGCTCATACATAATCCTTTCAAGGGCCCTCCTGACATTGATGATCATCAATCCTGAACGGGATGTGGTGATTATATATTTTTCCTTGACTACCAGTACATTGTGAGACGGATTCACGAAGTTGTCTTCGAACAGTTTGCCATAGTCCTGACTCTTCTGCGGTGATGTTCCGTAATGCATTCCGGACAGACCTCCCGTGTCATATCTTTTCTGCAGCTGGTCTTGCTGCGGCAGGTCTTGCTGCGGCTGCACAAAAGCATTGTTGAAATGGGACTCCTCCGATGGGTAGCCGTCATCATCGAATGGATTGTAGTTCTTGTCAATTTCAGGCTGAGGTTCGGTTATCGTCCTGAACTCATCATAGTTCCTGCTGAATACCGGCAGGTCCGTAACTCCTTCACGCTCAAAGTCTATGCTTGCCATGAAGGAATTCTTGCCAAGGGTTTCCTTGATGCAGGCATAAAGAATCTGGAAGATTACGCTGTCGTCTTCGAACTTGATTTCGGTCTTTGTAGGATGGATGTTCACATCCACCGAATTCGGATCTACCTGAAGGTAGAGTATATATGAAGGTGTAACTCCCTCAGGGATAAGGTTTTCATAGCCTTTCATCACTGCCTTGTGGAGATATGGGCTTTTGAAAAACCTTCCGTTCACGAAGAAATATTGGTTGCCCAGGCCCTTCCTGGCAGCATCCGGCCGTCCGACAAAACCGTCAATCCGGACCACCGACGTGTCGGCATGGACATCAACGACTTCGTTTGCAAGACCTGTCCCGAGTATATCCTGTATCCTGAATTTCAATGATTTGGCAGGACGCAGGACATATATGTCCTTACCATTGTGCACCAGGCTGAAGCCTATGTCTTCACGCGTCAGGGCAACTCTTGTAAACTCTGCGACGATGTGCTTGAACTCTACGTTGTCTGATTTGAGGAATTTGCGTCTTGCCGGTACGTTGTAGAAGAGATTCCGCACGGCAAAGTTTGAGCCGCAAGGGGTGGCCGTTTCTATGGTTGAAAGGTGCTGGGAATCTGCAAAATCCACCTGGCAGCCAACCTCATCCTCCGCTCTTCTGGTCTTGAGCGTGACTTCGGCTACGGCTGCTATCGAAGCAAGGGCCTCTCCCCTGAATCCGAAGGTCATGATATTGTTCAGGTCTTCAGCTGTAGCGATTTTTGAGGTCGCGTGTCTTTCAAAACAGAGCACGGCCTCGTCCGCGGACATACCGCATCCGTTGTCGATGACCTGGATGAGCGTCCTGCCGGCATCCTGAATCACGACGGTCACCTGTGTCGCCCCGGCATCCACGGCATTTTCCACGAGTTCCTTCACCACGGATGCAGGTCTCTGAACGACCTCTCCCGCAGCGATCATATTAGCTATATTGCTCGGTAATATTCTGATATCCATACTATTCCCGTTCTCCCCAAGCCTACTGCCACATCATTGGATAATACTTCGCTATCAGAATGATCACGATAAAAAGAAGAATCATGGTGAGCATTCCTATTATTTTCTGCCCCCTGTTCACCTGACGCATCCTCTGGTAATGCCCGTCACGGAAACTTCCGGTTATATAAGAGCCGGGAGTGTAGTTTTCCTTTTTCTGCTGGTCAGTACCGTCAACATGGCCGAACATCTGTTTTCTTTCTTCTTTTTCGGGGTCGAAGTATATGGGTTTGTAATTGAATACCCTATGTTCCTGTTTACCGAAAAAACTAAAGTTGAATCCCATAAAAAATATCTTTTGATAAGGTCATATAAGGAGCAAAATTAGTGATTTTTCTTTATTTTTGCGGGCATTGGTATAAAAAAGAATCTTATGGATATCAGAATTGGCAACGGATATGACGTTCATGCTCTTGCAGAAGGGCTTCCTCTATGGCTCGGCGGATTGAAGATTGAAAGTCCCGTGGGCTGCATCGCTCATTCGGACGGGGATGTCGCGATTCATGCTTTGTGTGACGCAATTCTCGGTGCATTGGCCCTTGGCGACATCGGGAAACATTTCCCGGACAACTCGGATGAGTTCAAAGGCATTGACAGCAAGATTCTGTTAAGACGCGTAATGAAGCTTGTGAGAGAGCGGGGCTGGGAGGTGTCAAATGCCGACATAACCATTGCTCTTCAGCGTCCGAAACTGGCTCCATACATCATAAGTATGAGGGAGTGCCTTGCAGAAGTCATGGGCATCTCGTCTGACAGAGTCTCCGTAAAAGCCACCACCACCGAAAAGCTCGGCTTCGTAGGCCGCGGCGAAGGCTGCGAGGTCTATGCCGTCGTATTGGTAAATCGACTATAGTTGAAAAGTTTGCGCAGGAAGAATATCGCTCATATCTCCTGATTGACTTTAACAAGGCAAGTCAGGAGGTGAAGTCTTTGTTCAATGACTTGATGGATCTGGATTTTATCTTCCTTCGTCTGCAGCAAATCAATTCTGAAATTCTTTATGACCGGCAGTCTTTAATCATATTTGACCAAGTGCAGACTTGCCCTGAGGCGAGGCAGGCTATCAAATTTTGCCGTGGACGGTGATTTTCTGGTTTGAGTGGATGGCACCGCAGCCGGCAAATACGCCGGCCGGCTGCTCAAAGCAAGCTGCGCAGCTCAGCCTAAGGGCTGCTCCGCTTGCTTTGTGCCTCCAACGCACAAAAAATGCAAATCACATGCGATGGTTAAGAATGCCTAAAAAAGCCCGCATCTCGGCGGAAAGTGTGATTTTTTGATAGATTCCGCCGAGATGCGAGTGTCTTTTATGTTGTCCCCAGATCTCTCCACATGCTTCACTTGGTCGAGATGACGGAAATCTGGTGTTCACCGTTGGCCCTAAAACAGACCAAAGTGGGCAATTGTTTCATCAGTCTTACCCTTGATACAAGGCGTGAGTGTGATGGTAAGCCTATGCCTGCTGCTATTCGATTCACGATAGATCGGGATAGGTATTACCTCAGACTTCCGGATAAGTTTACTCGGGAGCAGTATGAGGAAATATGCAAGTCTGCCGGAAAGGGAAGAGTGGCTGCGAGTCAGGCTGACAAGGAACGTCCATATGATATAAGGATGAGACTTCTTGCAGATTTTGAAGATTATCTGCAACAGCTTGTAACGCTGAGTAAAACAACCAAGCTTACAATCCCTGCAATAAAGACGATGATCACAGGCAAGAGCAGTACGGATAGTTTCTTGAATATCTGGGTAATCGCCCTGGATTCAATATCTCTACAGAGGACCTGAAAGAATGGGAGAGACTCCTGGGTACAAATCCGGTGCAAAATTTTCTTGAAATCTCGGGGAAACCGGGGATTTTGATAGAAAAAATCTTGGGGGAATCGGGGATTTGGATAAATAAAATCTCGGGGGAATCGGGAAATGTTTTTGTTAGTTGTTGATTATCTGTAATTTATCATTATATTTGCTGGCAAATATGAGCGATATGGAAAAAAGAGTATTTAGACGTAAGATTTATAATGCCATCGGAGAGTGGAAACGTAAAAGCAATGGCCAGACTGCGCTTCTGATTGAAGGCGCTCGTCGTATTGGTAAATCTACTATAGTTGAAAAGTT
>CAMCIE010000096.1 GCA_945874815.1 uncultured Bacteroidales bacterium | reverse complement strand
AGAGCCTGAGGTTTGCCCGGTTCTTTTTGCTGCTCAGGGCTGGTGTCCTGTACCAAAGGAACATTTCCGCTTTGGCTGAGCTTTGGTCTGTCAGGTCAAAGAGCTTGTAGGGCGAGCTGGTGCGGTCGCTGCTCCATGGCCAGTAGGCGCTCAGGCGGACCTGGGTGCCGTCTTTCGGCAGGGTCAGGGCCCCTTGCGTTGGTTGGAGGACGGTGGAGGTGGACTTCAGTTCTCCCTGGTAAGGGATGTTCTGGTCTTCTCCGATTGCTTCGGTTCCTTCTTCGTTTAACATGAACAGGCCGACCTGCTGGACACCTTCCCATGGAAGGTTGGTACCGTAGTCAAGGTAGATGGCTGTTGCGTTGATCTCGACTGGTACAGGCTGCTCCTGGACCTGAGGCTCGGGTTTGCATCCGAGACTCAGGACAAGGACAGCCGACATTGCCATTATGTTCAGGGGGCTTTTCATTGGTTGGAAAGGAAACTAAAAATTATCTTCTTGCACCGTAACCTTCTGGCTGGTTTGATTTGCTAGCATCGATGGTGTCATTCGCAATTTTTAAAAGATCCCCTGTTGTAACGTTAGCCGATATTTCTGTTCCCTCTTTGACCTTATTATATACTTTCGCTGTTGTAGTACCGCCAGACTGAATCTTATTGTCTCCAGTGATATTGGTTGCTGTTTTACAGAAAAATACATTAGCATTACCATAGTATCGCAGACAATTCTTTGTGAATGATAGAGTGTTAATTCCATTAGTAATATTGAAATAGCCATCCGCTCCCGATCCAATTCGATAAACGCTATTATTTGTGAAGTCTATTTTATCAGCTGATTGGCCAACTATAATAGGATAATTAAATTTCGTTTCGTTTGTTAGATTACCGTCATTGCCAGTTGTTTTCGGAATAAACAAACTATTATTAATTACCACATTATTGAATGTTGCATTTGCGCATCCAATAACATAAGATGGAGCTGTTGTATAAGTGATTATATCACAGTTGTAAACTAACAGATTCTCAAATGTGAAAGAATTACCACTATAAACAAGAGGTTTGCCCTGAAGAGTAACCTTACATCCATCCAAAATGAGTGATGAGTTCTTGCTTGCCGTAATAAGAGCATCTGTATCACATGTGATTGTTATTTCTTTCAATGACAAAGAACCTTCCTGAAGATCAAACATTTTTACCAAATTGACAGTTGCATCTTCTTTCTTTTTAGATATAATAATGCTTTCCTGGATATATTTAGGATTCGTAAACGAAATTTCACCATCAACAAAATAAATACCTGCCTTTCCCTTACCACCAACGTCAGGATTACCATCAGTAACAATAGTAGCCTTAAGTGCACCGTCGTCATTGATATTGTATTTCTGGTCTCCTACGGTCAGGTCAAAACCATGAATATAAGCGACATAATTGTCAGCAGGAGCACCTGAGGTCAATGCAGGAAGGGTGTTAAGGTTGAAAGCTTTGTTTGCTTCAATTGTTGTTGTTTTTGAACTGCTGATGCTTGATTTCTTATCAGCTGAAATGGTAATACCTTTAGAAAGAGTGGCAGGAGCAACAGGAATGTAAATTGTTTCAGAATTTGCAGATACTGTTGCTGTTGGCTGTGTAGCGGTAACTTTAATTGAATTACCTGTTTCAATGCTGATGCTGCCTCCAATGAGCTCACCATTGTTTCCTGAAATGGTTACTGAAGTAACGTCTTCAGCATCAGCCAACTGGAATTTGACGAATCCGATAACAGTAGTGAAAGTGAGGATATTACTATCCGTTGTTGCAGATGCTATTGCAATAGGTGCAAATGTTCCTGTTTTGGAAAGAGGAACACCTTTGATCGTACCATCTGTATATGATGCACCTTCTGTGTAAGGATACAGAGCCACAAAGTTTGTAGAACCTACAGCAACTTCCCCCGTGAAAGTAGCAGTATTCCCTTTAATAGAACCTTTAACAATAGTGAATTCCCTGTTGCCAGTACCATCAAAAATGCTGATCTTATCAGTTTCTTCCCAGTTGATAGCATTACCTTCACCAAGAGTAACCTTAGTATCAACTCCGGCAGTGAAAGTCATCGGCACGAGCTCGACTTCCGGCTGTGGCTGCTCATTTACCGGAGTGGATTCCTCTTTGTTGCAAGATACAAATGTAACCGCAGCGAATGCGAACAGAGTATAGATTATCTTTTTCATGATTCTTCCTACAGATTTAGTTATTTGTTCCCCAATAATCATCAGCAGCATTAGTATCTCCACCAAAACTACTGAATGTACCTGATGGACTTCCAGTACAAACCGATCCCTCACTGGAGATGGTGAATACCTCAACAAGAGGTGCCTGGTAGCGGACAATCTTGTCCGCAGTTGAAATGTTCTTTTTCATGTCTTTGATTTTTATATGTTAATAATTGTTATTTTCATCTGATGGTATGAAATACACAACAGCATCCGCTTCTCCCACAAGGAGAGAGCAGATGCTGTCATTGCCGTCGTTTGCTTCAGTTACGCAAGCGGCTACATTATAGATTGTGCAATTAAGAGATATCGTACCGGGGGGGGTACCAATGTCATTCCATTCCCTGCCATCCTTTCTTCAAGTCCTGCGAGCTTGACTTCCAGTTCTGATTTGGAAGCGCAACTGCCATGGCAGAAGACGGCAAGGAATGAGAAAATGGCAAATAATACTATTCCAGATACGAATGTCATAAACTTGACAAGATATTACTTGATAGGGTTTTCTCCGTTCTCAACGCGGCCCTTGCGGATGAGGGCTTCGAGGAAATAGTAGTCAGCATAGTTGAGAGGCACGTCGATGTTGTGTGCCGCAGGATTGGTCCTGATGTTCACAACTGAGTGAGGAAGGCTGCCGACAGAGTGCATGAGGATGAAACCTCCGTTGGTACCAACCTCTGCCCTGTATGCAGGACTTGAAAGGCTCTCGATCATCTTGTCAGCTTTTTCTTTGTAGAGCTTGTCCTTCGTGAACCAGTAAAGCTCATAAAGGGCTGAGGATATGATGGCTGCAGAAGATGCATCCCTTATCTCAGTGTATGGGAGCATTGCATCTTTGTCATTGAAAAGCTCAATCATTTCGTCTGCATCGTTGGCAAACTGCACTACGTCGAAGTCCCAGAGCGGAACAAGGTCCTCAGGCATGTTGTCTTCATCAACAAGGAGGTAGTGAGCGACATCCTTTGCTCTCTGGAGGTATCTTTCGTCACCTGTGAAACGGTAAGCCACTGTGAATCCGTAGATTGACCATGCCTGTCCGCGTGCCCAGCGAGACTCGTCAGCTATGCCCTGAGCTGTGCATTTGCGGCGGATTTCACCTGTCTCGTCGTCGTAGTCAACTACATGGTAGGTGCTGAAGTCGCTGCGGTAGTGGTTCTCGAGGGTCTTGTCAGCATGGGAAATGGCGATGTTCTTGTATGTAGGGTCGCCCGTCATCTCACTCACTTTGAAAAGGAGTTCGAGGTTCATCATGTTGTCGATGATGACAGGACATTTCCAGCCTCTTTCAGACTGCCAGCCGTTGTTGATGACATTCCATGACTGGAGGATGCCGGCTGCCGGGCGGAAACGTGTTGATAGTGATTTGGCAGTGTTGACAAGCACGGTGTCATAGCCGGGTATGTTTTTGAGCCGCAGTCCGTTGCCATAGCTGTCATATACCATGAAGCCTACGTCATGGTGCCATTTGAGGAACTGGATGTCGCTGAGAATCTCAGTGTGTTTTTGAGCATGCTCGGCCCATTTTTCTTCTCCGGTGAGCTCATACATGTACCAGAGTGTGCCTGCAAAGAAGCCGCTCACCCAGTCGTCGGTCGGCACGAACTCAATCTCTCCGTTTTTGAATGTTGAAGGAATTCTCACTGTATCACCTTCTTCAGAAGCTTCCAGAAGGTATGTCAGCTGCTTTTCTGCATTTGCAATGTTGTCCTCAATGATGTTGTTCTTGGGAGATGTACACTGTACTGCAAAGACCGAAAGAAGCACAATGGTCAGGAGTTTATGTCTCATGTTTCAGTTGTTATTAATATGGTTTACCGGGCAAATATAGACATAATTCTGATTTCACAGACATGTTTTTTCAAAAAAATGTGACCGTTCACGGTAATTCTGCCGAGAGTTGTACGATCACAAGTCCGTATTTTTTGGTCTTGTTCCATATCCAGAGCTTTCCGTCCTGACTGGTCTTCTGCACGACAAACGGGAGCCCCGTTTCCTTTATGATGTCATTGTCAGTGGTATAGGTCAGGTTTGCCGTGAAGCTGTCTCCTTCATTTACAGGCCTGGTGCTGCACTGGAGGATGATGTACTGGCCCATATTGTCGTCATGCATCCTGTATTCGTTGCGGGCTGAATTGAATGCATACTGACAATTCCCGGGGTCGAAAACCGAAACGGTCATACCTTTGAACGAGATGGATGCATCCATGTTCCGGAGATTTGTCTCGGCGAGTTTGTCGTCAATGCAGGAAGTCGCCGCGAGCATGAGCGAGACTATATATATAAAGGTATGTTTCCTACTCATTTTTAATCTTTATGTCTTTGATGATTATGTCTTCAGAGCCGTCTTCCCAGCTTACCACTGCCTTGAGTTCTCCGCTTCTGGAAGGGTGGAAGAAGCCGTCGGAGCCTCTTTGGATTTTCTTCCCGTCAAAATACCATCTGATCTGTGCCGCCGAGGTGCTGTTCCACACTATCATCGGTATTTTGCTTTCGGATTTGAAACTTCCGTCTTCGTTCCGTTCTACGTTCTTCAGGCTGATATATGGCCAGCCTGACGATTTTCTGGCAGTTGTGAATGATACCGAGGCCTTTTTACCGACGCTGCCGCCCTCACTGGTGAAGGCTATTCGGCAGGAGTAGCTCGTGGACGGGTCCAGTCCTGACAGTATTGCTGTGTATTTTCCAGTACTGTATGGGGATATTTCCATGGTCTGCATTTTCTGCCCGGTCTTTCCCCATTCAATCACGGCATTCCCTTCCCAATTTTCCAGGGTGGCGGAGAATTCGATGATGGCCTCGTGTTGGAATATCCATTTATTGTTCACGTTCACTTCCGGAAGGGTCTGGGCATCATATCCGCTGAGGTAGAAGGTTATGTCAGAGCCTTCGCGGGTGATGTCGGATATGGAAACGACGTTCGGTGCTCCGCTCCAGAATTTGAAACCCGGGATGGTTTTGCTGTTGATTGCGTCTATCCCCGTGCGTGGGAAATACACTCCGGAAACCGGGTTTGAATATATGAAACGGTAATAGTTTTCAAACGAATCGAAGCTTTCTTTCCTTCCGTCGGCTTCCAGAAGGTCGGCGCACGGGCGGGAAGGGCTGATATTGACTGCATTGTAGAATTCCCATTTCTGTTTCGCGGTAAGGTTGCCGTAGGTGTCTGAACGGCCTGCCTGTCTGTCGGATTTGTCGATGTGATAGACGAGCATGCCGCTGCCGCCGATGTGTTTGTCCCATCCGTCGTTGTCCCTGCATTCGAGGAGGAAATATTCATCCTTATGATCTGTTTCTATCTTGTAGATGGTCCCTCCCTTGCTTATAGGGGAGAGCCTGTAGGTGCCGTCCCTGGTGATGGTGACGCTTTCCTGGATGCCGAGGAGTTCCCTGTCTATGGCGTTGTAATATGGAGGGGTGTTGCTGTTGTTGTTCGCGTTGCCTCCGTCCATCAGGGCAGAGTAGCACCATAGTCCGGGGCATACTCCTCCGCTGGCTTCGTAGTCGGTGTCGTAGGTGTCCACCAGTCCGAGGGTGTGCGAGTATTCGTGGCAGAATGTGCCTATTCCGGTGAGCTGCAATTTGTTATCAACTGGAGAGAGCTCTGACGAGCATGCATAGCGGTTGATGGTCTTGCCTCCAAGGGTGAGGCTGATGCCGGCTCCGTCCTTTATCCACCATGAGTGGGCCCAGATGCAGTCGTCATGTTTGCCGTCGGAGTAATCCGCTTCATCTT
>CAMCIE010000095.1 GCA_945874815.1 uncultured Bacteroidales bacterium | reverse complement strand
ATGGCTGGAGCTACCAAAGGAAGCAAGGCTGTACCTGGAACCATCCGTGGAGACTATTCATTGAGCGCTCAGGAGAATGTTGTCCACACTTCGGACTCTCTTGAGAATGCGGCCATCGAACTTGACCGTTTCTTCAATAAAGAGGATTATTTCGATTACAAATCGCCTCTGGATCCGTTCAAATATGCTCCGGACGAGATGTAATTATTATTTCTGTTAAGAGCGAGGCTGACCAAAAAGTCCTAAAAATGTCATTTCGACTAAGCGAAGCGCATGGAGAGATCTTCAGAAATTGCTGATTATCAGCAGATATCTCGACTACATCCTCCGGACTTCGCTCGATATGACAGACTTTATGGTCAGCCTCGTTTATTTGTGGAGATGAGGACTCAGAGCAGATTGAAAGTCAGGCCAAGGCGCAGTGTGGCATTGACAGGGCTTTGCGAACGTATCGTTTTCAGCCTTGTCTGAGTGATGTACCAGTCAAGCTCCGGCTGGATGAACAGCCCAATCGTACGATTGAAATTGTAATTTGCTCCTACTGAGGCATTTACTGTCCATTGTAAAGGCTTTTCCTCCATCTTGACATTCCCGAAACGTGCTCCGGCACATATATCCATTCGGCCTCCAAGTCTGGAATAAAGACTGAAACCTGACCTGTTGAAAAAATGCCAGTCCAAAGTGACCGGTATGCCTGCATAGTGGACATATTGTTTCCGGATGTTACCTCCTCCCTGTTCCTGAGCTCTTGAATACAACATAGTGTATGCGAGGCCTGTTGACAGGGCAAGATTGTGCTCGAAGTTGAATGAAACCAGAACGGCAGCTCCAACAGGCATGAAATGGCTGAAGTCAGAATTGGAGTAGATTGTTTCCAATGGAGCCTGATAGGATTTGACATCGGTAGTGAAGGGACTGGCTGCAATCATCATGGATGTCGCACCCATGGTTTTACCGGAAGTCGCAGGCATGCCGTTTACACTGGCGGACAGGCTTATTCCCTTGTGGGACCTGCCTGACTCGGCCGGGAAAATATATACATCATCCCTGACTATATCATCATACGAGCTTCCGGCCCTCGCACCTTCCGCTTCCTTATCAACCTTCTCCACCTCCGAAGGATTGGAAGACTGTGCCACCAGTTCCACCTCCGAAGTCTCGGAAACTGGCATCACCAGTTCCACCTCCGAATCCTCGGAAGCCGGCATCTCCAATTCCATCCCCGAAGCCTCCGAAACCGGCCTCGTCATCTTCACTTCCGAAGGACCGGAAATCTGTGCCACCAGCTCCACCTCTGAATCCTCGGAAACCGGCCTCACCAGCTCCACCTCAGAATGATTGGAAGACCGTGCCACCAGCTCCATCTCCGAAGACCCGGAATTTAAATAAAGCACACCAACGATACCAACTGCCGCCAAAGGCAGGCAAAGGCATGCCGCCGCAACGCATCTTCGCACAATCGCGCGTGAACGCATCCTCGAGCTGACTACAGCCCATCCGTCAGCTGACTCTTCCGGCAAAATGTCTTCGATATAACTTTCACGGAAAGCCTTGATGAACTTAGTTTCGTCTTTACCTGTCTGTTTCATAATAATCCTTGATTTTCTTCGAGAGAATAGCCCTTGCACGAGATAGATTCGATGCTGAACTTTTTTCCCTGATTCTCAAAACTTCCGCTATCTCCTTGTGTGACAGCCCTTCCACGGCCCATAGCTTGAAAACCGTCCGATATCCTTCTGGAAGGGATTCAACCATCTGTTTCAGGATGTCTGGAGGAATCTGTTCAGTGTCAATGAGATAACCCTCATCAGGCACAGCCTCCAATTGCCCTTCCTCAACGAAACTCCGCCGGATTTTTCTTCTCATGCGGGCCGAATCAAAACATTTGTTGACTGTAATCCTTGCCATCCAGCTGTACAGGGAACCCGGGCCGTTGTATCTGTATTTACCTATGGACTCCAATATCCTGACAAAGGCATCATGCATCACATCTTCCGCACTGGCTTTGTCACTCATATATCGCATGCAGAGCGACAGCAGGCGCTTGCTGTAACGCCTGTACAGCTCCTCGCCCGCATTCTGGTCCCCATTGGCGCAATCAATCGCCAGCTGTCTGTCGTCTGTCATGCCGATATAACGCAAAAAACAAAAATTACTGCGTGAAACTTGCAAAAAAATACCGCAAATTCCACGCAGTTGTCATTTTTTATCTGATAATGGTCATCTCCTCTATGAGATGTGGCGCTCCTGCAATCTTTTCAAGCGTGAAGAGCACATACCTGATGTCGAGTGAAATGTTCCTGCACCGGTCCGGGTCGAAGGCAATGTCGCTCATCGTGCCTTCCCAGACTCTGTCGAAATTGATTCCGATCAGATTGCCCTCCGCGTTGATGACGGGACTTCCGGAGTTGCCTCCCGTAGTGTGGTTGGTGGCAAGGAAGCAGACAGGCACCTGACCATTGGCATCGGTCCAGCTTCCGAAATCTCCTGAAGCATATATGTCCCTGAGTATCTGAGGAATATTGTAGTCGAAAATCTCCGGATTGTCTTTCTCGATTATGCCTTTGAGCGTGGATGAAGGAGTGTAGTAAACTCCGTCAGCAGGGCTGTATCCTTCCACGTGACCGTACGCGACCCTGAGGGTGAGGTTGGCATCCGGGTAGAAATCATTGCTTTTCCCGCAGACCTTTGCATATTCCATCTGACCTCTCATATAGTCTTTGTATGCAGCGCGGATTTCTGCCTTGATTCTCCTTGCCTGTGGAAGAATGCCGGTGTTGTACCATTGCTGGAAACTCCTGGCAAAGACTACGGCCGGATCGGATTTCATTATCTGCAATGAATTGATATCCATTCCCTTAACTGAACTTTCGCATGCAAATAGGCTTGAGCTGAAAAGCGATTCCGCCCATGCGGACACATCACCGTATTCAGAAATCATGGATTTGAAATAATCCGGCTGGAAGTTCTCCTGAACGTTTTTTCTGAATTCTTCCATCACTGCCATGAAACATTCCTTGTCAATTTCCTTTTGCCAGTCTTTGTAGAATTTCTCGAGAGTGGAGGATGCATCCGGTGAGCCTTCTTCAATCATTGAGGTGTAGCGGTTTGCAAATGAAGCAAGCTCGATGCTTCTGGCTGTTTCATTGTAGTAATCAGTCATGAAGGCATAAGGCTCAAGCTCCTTGTAAAGAGCAGCCAATTTGTCGCAAATGCCTTGATATTCAGTGCCTTCTGCCCAAGCTGAGAATGCGGCTTCTTCCTTACGCTTCCTGTCGGAAGTCTTGTTCTTTCTCAGACCCATTTCTTCTCCCTGCCATTTTTTCCAGGCATTTGAGATGCTCGCATATTTGGACGAATACTGGATGCGGATTTTCTGGCTGCTGTCCATATATCTCTTGATTATGTTGAGCCTGAGGGTGCGAAGATGAATCTTGGACGGGTCGCCGATGTTCTGGATATAGTCAACCTCGGATGAATGGATGTATTCGAGGGTACTGCCCGGGAATCCGTAGATGAATGTGAAATCGCCTTCCTGAATCCCTGTGGCAGCGATTTTGAAATATTTCTTCGGCTGATATGGAACATTGTCGATGGAATATTCCGCAGGGTTGTTGTCTTTGTCCGCATAAATCCTGAACATAGAGAAGTCGCCAGTGTGACGGGGCCAAACCCAGTTGTCCGTATCTCCTCCGAACTTTCCTATGGATGAAGGAGGTGCTCCGACCATGCGGATATCCGAATATTCCTTATATATGAACAGGAAATACTGGTTGCCGTAGTACATGGATTCCACTGTGGCCTTCAGGCCTTTTCCTGCTGCTTCAGCTTCCTTGACAATGGCTTTGATGTTTTCCGAGGTCACTTTGCCGTTCTCTTCTGCTGAAAGTTCGTCAGAACAGCCTTTCAATACGGCCGATGTAACATTATCCATGCGTTCCAGTATTCGCACCTTCAGGCCTGGATTGGGGAGTTCTTCAGAGCGGTTCATCGCCCAGAATCCGTCGCGCAGGTAGTCATGTTCCACGCTGCTGTGGCTCTGGATGTAGCTGTATCCGCAATGGTGGTTGGTCAGCAGAAGGCCTTCAGCTGAAACGATTTCGCCCGTGCATCCTCCTCCGAACAGAACCACTGCGTCTTTGAGAGAGGCTTCGTTGATGTTGTAAATGTCTTTTGCATCCAGTCTGAATCCTTTGGAATGCATGTCGTCAATCCTGTTTGCAATAAGAGATGGAAGCCACATACCCTCGTCCGCACGAGCGATGGGAGAGGCTGCTGCCATGATGGTGCAGCAGATAATCAAGTTTTTGAGTTTCATGTATTTATAGGTTTATATTATCATAGGAATCATGTCTGCGACAATTTTGATTACCCAGGCTGCCAGGGCAAGAATGCTGATTATCCACGCGATGAAAAGTACCAGACCTGGTTTCCATTTCGGCGCTTTGAAATCGAAGCACAGGATGGTTCCGCACCAGAGAAGCCATACACTGAACAAAACCACGAATGCCGTGACGAACCACCAGAAATACGGATCCATGATAATTCTGCTTGCCATGGCAAGTTCATTTCCATAGACGAATTTCCCGAGATCGATATATTTGTCGAAAATCTGCGGAACAATCGGAATAACGAAGCATCCCAGAAGGTTGGACAGACCGGCAATGATCATAATGATACCGAAGATGCAGCCGAAGACCCTGGCAACTTTCCGGCTGCCCTCGGATGTGGCCAATTCATTGATTTCCTGCTTTATGTCAGCCTTGCTTGAAACAAAACTCTCAAGACGCATTGGCTTTCCCTTCATCCTGCATTTCTCCTCCACCGTCCTTGCGGCAGGCATTGCCACCCAGAGGGCAGAATAACCGAGCAGGGCAATGGTGATGAATGATTCCATTCTCGTGAACAGCCCCAGGACTGCAAGAATGATGAACAATATCCTTATGATGACAGGATCGATTCCGAAATAAGCTCCGATACCGGCACAGACGCCTCCGAGGAATCTGTTCTCAACGTCCCTGTACAGGCTTTTCTTTATCTTTTCCTGCCCGGGCTCCTTCGGTTTGTTTTCGTTGTCCTCGGATATTTCAGAAGGATTGCCGATTCTTTTTCTTACTTCCTCAACCATCGGAAGGGTGACTACATTGGTGCTGCCAGTCTTTTCACTGAGGATTTCGGCGATTCTCACTTCGATGTCAGCGGTCACTTCCTCAGCATCGTCTGCAAGGCTGTCCTTAATCTTTCCGATGTAATCCGACAACTCCTTGTATGCATCCTCTTCAATTATGAATGCATAACCGCCGAGGTTTATGTTTTCTGTACGTTTCATATTCTGTTCAATGATTCAATGCTGTTCACAAGATTTTTCCATGCCTGGTCGAGCCCTTTGAGCTGTTCACGTCCGGCGTCGGTAATCATATAGTATTTTCTTGGCGGACCTTGCGGGGATTCTTCCCACCGATAGTTCAGAAGCCCCAGTTTCTTGAGCCTTATGAGCAGGGGATAGACGGTGCCTTCAGCCACGATGATATCCACATCTTTCAGTTTCTGAATAATCGAGGACGCATATTCATCCTCAAGGGCGAGAATCAGCAATATGCTGTATTCCAGCACGCCCCGGCGCATCTGAGTGCTGTTGTTTTCTATGAAATTGTTATTTGCTTCCATATCTGATGCTTTATTTGGATGATGTAAATTTCCTTATGTTTTCCGCTGTTGCAGGGATTCCCCTCATCTCGCATTTTTCTGCTGCGGTCCTGGCCTGCGGAGCTGCGATCCAGAATACAAGATAGATCCAGAAACCTGCTGAGCAGCAGATTAGTGCCACGAGGAAGAGTACTCTTACGATGGTGACATCTATTTCGAGGTAATAGCTGATACCTGAACATACACCGGCAATCTTGCTGTTGTCCGGGTCTCTGAAGAATTTCTTAACACCTCTTTCGTACTGGTCCTGGGCAGTGTAAGCCGTATTTGAGCTGCTTCCTTCCGGCATGCCAAGCTGGTCTATGATGCTCTTTGTCATGTTGATATCCACAACTTCGCGTCCGGCAAGCTTTTCCTTGAAAAGGTCTGCGA
>CAMCIE010000094.1 GCA_945874815.1 uncultured Bacteroidales bacterium | reverse complement strand
CCTTCTTTACAGTATATACTTTCACTCCTTCAAGTGTTGCCGGAGCAAAGTCTGTCTTGGTCGAATTCTTTTCCCAAGTAAGGAGACCTTTCCCGTTGTTTACAGTGATTGTGAAGTCGCTCAGCTCATTGTAGAAATTCTCTGAAAGAATGAGGCTGAGTTTCATATTGCTTACCTTACAAGTGACAGCAGCGGGTGTTACCTCTCCTGTCTTGATGGTGATGTTCTTGCTTCCATCATATATAGGTTGCTCGAAGGCTGCATCACTCCTGTCAGGTGAAGATGCCGTGAGGATATAATCTCCAGAGCTAAGTTCAATGACCTTGCCCCTGATTGTGCTGAATGGAGCATAGGTTTTCTCCCATCCGTCATAAGGACGCAAAAGCTTGACTGTGAGATTGTTGATTATATCTTCGTCGTCGCTTGCCTTAGTAGTGGTTTCATTCAGGTCTGAAAGGCACGAGAGATCCAATTCGAGGGCTCCCGTTTCTTCTGAGTTGAAAACTTCCCTGTTGCAGCCTGCAAAAACCAAGGTGGCAGCTGCTATGCTGATTAATGTCTTTTTCATGTCAGATATCTTATTCGTAAATTAGTTCTACTTCATCAATTTTGAGCATTGAGCCGGCGTGTGCTTCAACCGTTCCTTCTCCGAGGTCGAATTTGACAGCAATGCTTACCTCGCCCTCACCATAGCAGCTTCTGAACATAATGTAGATGGATGCTGCCTTTTTGTTGCGGACTGTATAGTTGTAATCCAATGTGTGCTTGGCCCATGAGTCTGATGCCGGTCCGGCATTTTCATTTGCTGTGGCAATGACCTGGCCTTGGGCATCTTTTATCCATGATTCAACCATGAATTTCTCGGATTTCTTAGGAGCATATTTGTACATGAAGGAAAGCTTTGAAGGACGGCTTGTAAAAGCATGTCCCTCGCTTGCATGGTTTCCGCTGTCATCTGCGGTACCTATCCAAAGTTCACCTTCGTGTTCAACGTGGGTTCCGGGACCGAGGGTTCCGCTGGTGTTTGAACTTCCGATATCTGTTGTGAATATCAGAGCAGCCTTGCTGCCTTTGAAACTGTCTTTTACATATCCGGATGTAGGGAAGCATTTGCACCAGGTAGGAGTCATTCCGGTGATGCTTTCAGGCATTGATTTCTTGCTGTTGCATGCCCACCATGGGTCAGTTTCACCTGCTTTGTACGGGAGATACCACAATTGGGTCTTTGTTGAAGATACTTGTTTGAATGAGTATTCAACCGTCTGATAATCCTCGAAGCCTGCATTACCGACCTGAAGTTCGTCTTCGGTGTGGATCTTAACAACGTTGCTGACATTGTTGCCGTGATTGTAAACAGCTCTGACCCAATAATCTGTGGATGGCGAGAGTGTCAGCGGACCAAATGTAACGATGCCATTGGAAACAACTGACGATACTTCGCTGTCAAACCATGCAACTCCGTCCGGAGAGCATTGGAGCCCGACAAGGGAAGAAATTCCATTTGTGACTGATACTGTGGAAGTTTCGAGTTTTTTAGCCCAGACATTGTTGGCATCGACATCAAGTACAAGCTTGACTCCGAGGGATTTGATGCTGAAGGTAGCAGTATTTTTCTTGCCTACCGCATCAATGACTTCGATGGAGAATGAGCCTACGGTCACATCTTCTGCAGTAGCCTTGATTTCACTCATCATCTTGTTGATGACTCCCGTAAAGTCGATGTATGAGAATGTCCTGGAGGTGAGCATGCTTTCATCCCAAGAGAATCCGGCATTCTTCAGGTCGATTGCAGCCTCGGAAGTGAGATTCGCGAAATCAATCTTGCCTGAGATTCCTTTAGCCTCAAGATAATCAGAATCTATGGTAAGATAGCAATTTTTTATTGATGCCTTTGCAATGAAGTTTGCCATGGCATTATGTCCCTGAGCAGATGAACCTTCCACAAAAATGTGTGTATTTCCTTCCTGATCGAAACCGGAAAGGTTGATGCTTGGTGCATCCTGAGGCAGGGCTGTGGCCGGGATTTCTACGGTATTCTCTTTTTTATCAACATTGTTTTCCGTGACGATGCTGATGGCAAGGTTGCCTTCCTGAGTGTTTGTCGTGATATTGAATGTCACGAAATCGTTCGGATTATATTCGACAGGTTCCATCTTGTAGTATTTCCACTCTCCGCTTACGATGGCATAAACTTCAAGCACCAGTTCTCCTGCAGGGATATAACCATTGCGGGTCTCACTTTTTGTGAATTTTACGCTCTTGCCCTTGTAGCGGTTGTGTTTTACTACAGCATAATAGTCTGAATAGAAATCTTTGATTGAAGAATCGAAGTTGACTGAGAGTTTTACATTGGCAAGCTTCGCAACTGCTGCAAGAGTGTTCTCTCCTTTTGCAATTGTAAAGTCTGGATCTGCCAGATAGTAGGGTTTGTTGAATCCATAGCCCAGAGAATCTCCGTGCTGTGCAACAAGTCTGTACTCACCTGCGTTAAGCTTTATAGTCTTTCCGACGGTGTTGGCATATGAGTCATTGTACAGACGCACCTGATTTTCTTTTTTGTAGATGGCAACCCTGAATTCATTGATATCAGGTCCATCTGTTGCTGTCACCGAGGCCTTGCTTGCGGGCTCTTTCTGTTGTGCCGTGAGTTCCAAAGTGAGTGTGCCTTCCTGTGTCGGATCCTCTGATGGGATAATCACAGTTTTGGAACAAGATGCGCACAAGATTGCCAGGATGACCGGGTAGAATCTTAATCGTCGCATTTTTAATTAGTTAAGAATTTATTTCGTTGAAAATCTGTAAGTCAAATTTATGCATGCATGTGTGAATCCGAAATGCTGCTTCGACTGGAAGTCGCTGATTTCCCATTTCTGCGAGACCTCGTTGAAGCGTCCGATGTTCTGATCGTAATGGATGTATCCCACACCGGTTTCGAATTCAATACCCCAGGCTTTTTTCTTTCCAAGTCCGAGGGAGTACCCGGCGCTTACCCCAACTTTCCATGCAGGAGCTTTGTTGCCGGCATCTGAACTATATTCTCCTTCCTTTCCATTCTGGTACAGCAGGCCGTCTTTCCACTGGAGAGTGTACCATGTGGCACCGCCATCAATGGCCACAAACGCACCCTTTGTCATGATATTGTTTGAAAACCAATATCTTAGCTGAGGATATATGCCGTAGATGTTGGTGTTATTGTCGTCTTTGACGAATATGTTGAATGGAGAATACTTGCCCATGATGTTGAGGGAGATATGCCTTCCCATCTGGAATTCAATTCCAAACGAAGGCACGGCCATGGCGTCTGAAACAAGGTTCGTCTTGATGCCGAAATGCCATGGATTGCGTCTTCTGGCTTTGGTCGCTGTTGTTTCGGTCACTGCAGGTTCACAGACAACAGGCACTGTCTCAACCACTTCAGGTGTGCTTGCCACCGGCTCAGGCTGTGGCTCTTCAATCACAGTTTCCTTTATATATACGGTATCACGAATGATGATTGTCTCAATCTTAGGCATTATTGCCGAAGGCTTCATCCTGCAGAAAATACCGAATCTTACGCTTCTGAGTTCCGGAAAAAAGTCTGTTTCGAGTATCTTCCAGAGCCTTCCGTTGCCTACTTTTCTGAGAGCAGTCTTACGCTCACCCCAGTCCTTTGTACGGATGATTTCGAGTGCTTCATATTTGTAAGGAATGTCAGAGACAGCGATCATGTCATAGAGCCTGTCCCAATCCTCGACTATGCTTGATTTGTGGATTTTCTCTTCAGGGATATCAAGGGCATACTGGAGGTAGTTTGCCACATTGTTCGTCCTGGCCTGGCTGAGTTTTACATTGTCACCCCAGAGTCCTGCCGGAGATGTACTTCCGCAAACATATACTTCAAGAAGCTCAATGTCAGGCTCCTGGAGCATCTGCATGAGTTCAATGGCTGCAATGTTGGCCTTCGGATAATTGGGCAGTGACGAGACTGCATGCGGAAATGAAATACGGGTGAGGAGGCTGTCACAATAAGCCTCTCCCGATATCAAATCCTCCTCCTGGACAAGCTTTACGTAGTTCTGTCCGGACGCAAGGTGGCATGTAAGAATGCCGGCAGCGAGCAAAAGAAGGGCTCGCCATGTATTTTTTACAAACATTAGGGTCAAAAATCTTATTATATCAGCCGGCAAAGTTAGGAAAATTTTCCTGAAAAAGCAAACCTGGCCTTATGCTCTGAAAATCAGCAGGTAACCATATCCTATGATAAGGGCTATGGCAAAGTTTATTGCCTTTGCGATAAAAAAGGATTTCTTGCTTTCGGCCAGAAGAGGGATGGATGCGTGACCGTCCTGGGATATGCTGCTTGCAAGAAGTACGGGCAGAGGGACGATGCCGGCCGCATATAAAGTTACAAAGAGCATGTGGGGACCTGACTCCGGGATGATTCCGACCAGGGCGGCAAGCAGGATCATCATTGCAGTATTGTCGCTTATCCAGCGGTCGATATCAATATATTGCAGGCCGACTCCCACCAGCAGGAGCACTCCGAAAGTCCATGCGAATATGGTCGGGAGATGTTTTCTGACAATGTGGTTCCAGAGGTGTTCTTCAATGAAATGGTCGGATGCAAAAATAAGCACGATAAGGATAATTACACTGAGACCTGCGAACATGACATTCATCCAGTCCTCACTTAACAGATTGATTTCCAGACCATGACCTTCGTGGTCCATGGCCTCTTCGTGGCTGTGGCCATGGTGCTCTCCGACGGCCCCGTGGCTTTCGGCGGCATCGTGGTCATGGTGGATTTCGGTTGCATGTTCATGGCCTGCGTGGGCATCATGGTCATGGCTGAGCCCTCCGCTTGCAAGTGCCGCGATGAACATGGCAAGTCCCACGAACATGACTATTCTTTTCCATCCGAAGTGACGGCCTTCTTTTCCATGCCCGGCATTTTCATGTACTGCATAGCCTTCCTGACAATCAGGTTTGATTCCACATTCTGAATGGTCGGTATTGTGACATTTCCTTGAATGTATCCGGTCACGGATCTGGTCGGCAAGCACACCTGCGACAACGGCTACCACGAAAAGAACCATGAATATGACCAGAGCTTTGTCCGGTATCATGGCCAGCATCATGAATGCTTCGTCTCCCGATGAGGCTATCATCATGGCAATCAAAGCTCCGAAGCTGAACAATCCGTGAGTGTAAAGGGATACTGTTGCAAATCCGCCCATGCATCCGGGTACGGATCCGAGCAGGGCAGCGATTACCACCTGACCGATCCTGGTATTTTTCAATCCCTTGAATACAAGGCCTTTGGATTCGATATTGACGGACTCGATCATCATCATCATGACTGTAACGAGTCCGGTTATGAGTATTGAGTTGCGAAGAATGTCTATCAATAGGTGCATAGTCCGTTCATTTTATTCTATCCAGCCCGCTACGAAGATATTGACTATCGGTCTGAGAGGGGAGTTCGTGGTAAGGGTTATTACTGCAAGTGCTTCGCCGACAGGCATCGAGGATGTGTCTATTGTCACGGTGAAACTTACGGTCTCGCCAGGTTTGGCGTCCTTTATTTCAGAATGTGACCATTGCGGGACATCGGCATCGGCCTTATATACATGGAATGTGCTTTTGCCTGCGTTCTTGAATTCGAACTTGGCATTGACAACCTTTCCTTTTTTGACTTTTCCTATGGAAAAAGTGCTGTTTTCGAACACAGGCCTCGGTCCGGCAGCTTTCTGGTCTTTGTCCAGATCGTCAAAATTCTCCTTTGTGAAGGCCCAGAATGAAATCTGTCCGTTCTGTTTCTTGCCGTTGACTACCGGAGTTGCATAATACCAGTTTTTTCCCCATTTGTCTCTGGATGAACGGATTGTGAAGTTCAGGTCGGCAGTGCCAGATGCCGGGATGGGGTTCTGGGACAGCTTCAGGCTGAGTTCGGGAGTCATGTCGGTGAATGTCAGGTTCAACGGGGTGTTTCCGAGGTTTGCTACTTTCACCGTCCCGCTTTTGACTCCTCCTTGTTCGAGGTTTCCGCCTTTGATTTCTTTTTCTTTGAATCCGGCCGTGCCGAATTTTTCAGGGTAGCGCTCAGAAAGAGGCAAT
>CAMCIE010000093.1 GCA_945874815.1 uncultured Bacteroidales bacterium | reverse complement strand
GGAATTCAAGATTTACAATTATGCGGAATTCTACACTGTGACCCGCAGAAGAAGTGATACCTCCGGTCTGGTGAATATGAGTGCAGGGCTTGGCGACCTTATCGTATGGGCAAACAAGGACGGAGCCTATGGTTATTCCCTCTGTCCGGTAAAGGAGGATGCCGATACTGTGGTGGTAAGTTTGTCCCATAAAGCCGGTGACAGCTATAGCGATGATATCCTTGTGACCCCTCCGGTGGAAAGGGCGAATATCCCTGAGGTTGACCCACAGGCAAGGGAACTCAACAACCAAAGACTTGCCAAAGAGGATCAGATCCGCAATGCTTACACTTCGACTTTCCATAACGAATCCACGGCCAAGGCTTTTCTGGAAAGCATAGGCTGCAATATACAAGGAGCTGATAATCTGCTTGTTGCATCAAAGGGCAACCATCAAGTCATAGAATCATTCCTGAAATGGGCTGATGACAAGAACAAGGCCGTTGCACTTCTGAGCGTTATCTCGGAAAAGGATTTGAGGGATATCGATGAAAATGTGCTTGTTGACCATTATTCCAATACCATCAGAAGGGACGGTCTGACTGACGAGGTTTTCAACCGCTATGTCCTCAATCCAAGGGTTTATAATGAAATGGTTGAACCTTACAGAGATATTCTTTCAAAAGTGGAAGGTCTCGACAGTGCAGAGAGTGTGGCACAATGGGTGAAGGATAATATAAAGGTCAGCGGAAGCCGCAATCCTCAGCGTCTCAGAATGCGCCCAAGCGGCGTGTATGCACACAGGACATGCGATGCCACTTCCCGCGGTATTTTCTTCGTTGCCCTTTGCAGGTCACTCGGTTTCCCGGCAAGGATTGACAGCATTACATCCAATGTGGAATATCTTGACGGTAAAGGCTGCTGGATTCCATTCGAGTCTGCTGCCGGAGACAACAAAATATCCGCTACCGGAGAACTTTCGCTCACTTATGAGCCATCGGCTCACATCGGCGATCCTAAATATTATTACCAATTCTCCGTATCCCGCATCAACAACGGCAGGGCTTATCAGCTCAATTACGAAGACGGCGACAGCTGGGCAGGTACGTTCAAGAAAGGACAGACTTTGGAAGTCGGTGATTATCAGATTGTAAGCGGAACACGTTTATCTTCGGGCGCAGTACTTGTGCACATTGAGACCTGCCCTGTGAAAGAGGGTCAGAAGACAGTCCGCCCTCTGATTCTTCCTAAGGAAAGCGAGCAGCTTTCTGTTATCGGCAGCCTCAACAGCGAGGCTCTTTACCAGCCGGCTGTAGTATCTCAGGGCTGCGTAAAGGCGGAAGGTGATCTGAAATCCATTCTTTCCACTACCGGAAGGGGCTATTTCGTGGTGGCTGTCATGACTCCGGGCACGGAGCCTTCAAACCATGCTCTGAAAGATATTGAAAAGTTCAGGGCTCCTCTTGAGAAATGGGGAGGAACCATGCTAATCCTTTTCAGAAATGAAGACGAGGCCTCCATGTTCAAGCCGGAGGATTTCCCTGGCCTGCCTTCGAACATTGTTTATGGCATTGATGCTGACGGCAGCATCGAGGCTCAGCTCAGGGACGGCATGATGCTCAGGCAGTCTCCTGTCTTTGTAATTGCAGACAGTTTCAACAGGGTGGTCTATGTGAGCGAAGGCTATACAATCGGGCTTGGAGAGAAGCTGTGCAAGGCGCTCGGCAAGACTGCACCGGGATATATCCCTACAAAGGAGAATTTGGCTTCGAGGGCTGAGTTTGCGGATATGAAGTTCGGCATTTTCATCCATTGGGGCATTTACAGCATGTTCGCCCAGGGTGAATGGTATATGAATTCCGGAGTTGACTGGAAGGAATATGCCAAGGCTGCAAGGGGCTTCTATCCTGCATATTTCAATGCGGATGAATGGGTTGAAGCAATCAAGAATTCCGGTGCAAGATACATTACCTTCACAACCCGCCATCATGACAGTTTCTCCATGTTCAAGACTGAGCAGTCCGACTTCAATATCGTGGATGCCACTCCATGGGGAAGGGATGTGGTTGGCGAACTTGCCGATGCATGTCACCGTCAGGGTATAAGGCTTCATCTATATTATTCTCATGCTGACTGGAGAAGGGAGGATTATCCATGGGGCCGTACCGGTCACTATACGGGACGTGATCCTTCCAAGCAGGATTGGAACTCATACCTTGCTTTCATGAAGGCTCAGCTGACCGAACTCCTGACAAATTACGGGGAAATCGGTGCTATCTGGTTCGATGGCGTTTGGGACCATGATGAGGACCAGGTGCCTTTCGATTGGTGTCTGGACGAGCAGTATGAGCTCATCCACAGGCTTCAGCCTGCTTGTCTGGTGGGAAACAACCACCACATGAATGTCAATCCGGGTGAGGATATCCAGATTTTCGAGAGGGATGTGCCGGGAGAGAACAAGGCCGGATACAGCGGAGACATGGACATCAGCAAGCTGCCTCTGGAGACTTGCCAGACAATGAACGGACTGTGGGGATATAAGGTCAAGGACCAGAACTACAAGAGCACTGACGAGCTTATCCGCCTGCTTGTGGCAACTTCAGGAAAGGGTGCAAACCTTCTCCTGAACGTAGGACCTCAGCCGAGTGGAGAATTGCCGGCCGTGGCTTTGGAAAGACTGAAGGAGATGGGTGAATGGCTTGGCAAATACGGAGACAGCATATATGGTACCGGTGCCGGTCCTGTCAGGGGAGAATGGGGTGTTTCTACCAGGAAAGGCAAGGATGTTTACCTTCATGTGACTGATGATAATGCCGAGACTGTAACCGTGGATATTGATTGTTCCGATGCCTTCTGCCTCAACACCAAAGAGGCCGTCAGGGTAGAACGTACAGAGCAAGGCACCAAGGTTTACATACCAAAAGCCCAAGGGCCAGACAGGATAATTCGCCTGTCTGTCCTTTAGGCCTTGTTATAATTTGAATTACGGAAAGTATCTGTGAAAAAACTTATTTCATAGATACTTTTTTGTTGGACAGGCGGCTCTTTTCAGCACGGAATCCCATGACATGACTCTCGATTGAAGCATCTATGCTGCTTGTGAGCTTGGATTCATCATGGGCGGATACGGCTTCAAGGAAATCGCATACAAGGGCCATGTCTCCTCCTCCATGTCCGGAGCCTTTATACTCAGGGATTTCACTGACTTTCTTATCCCATACGAGTTTCCTGTTGCTTCGGAATTCATAGACAGTAAAGGAACTTCCGTTGCCTTCGATATATCCCGTTGTTCCCATGATTCTGGTCCTGCGGCCTCCGAAAGGAGTGAATGCTTCCATTGAAAAAGAGGCTGTGGTGCCATCCTCGAAGACCATTTCGCTGACAAAGTGATCCGGCTGGTCGTTGTCGCAGAAATACACGCACCTTCCCCATTCATTGTTCGGATCGGATATCCTGGACATGATTTCCTGCTCATCGCGGGAGTTCTTAAGGTCGAAGACTCCGAGGTGCTGTTTCCTTTTCACATAGATATCGATTGCAGAATAAGGGCATGTTGATTCATGAGGACAGCCGTCAGTGCAACGCTTTGGAGCCCCTTCCGGTGCATTCTCAGGCCTGAACCATGTGAGGGAGCCGTCCGCAACTATGGTCTTGCAAGGCTTGCCTACAAACCAACGGAGGATATCAAGGTCATGACAGCTCTTGGCAAGGATTATCGGAGTGGTTTTCTTCGAATCTCTCCAGTTTCCCCTGACATAGGAATGTGCCATGTGGCGGCACTCTATCGGTTCCATGTGCTGAATGCTTATCAGCTTTCCTATCATTCCATCCCTCAAAGTCTGGTACATTGCCCTGAAATAAGGGCTGTACCTCAGGACGTGGCAAACGGCCACGATCCTTCCATATTTATGTGCCTGGGCGGCAATGTCGGTGCATTCCTTTTCCGTCTGTGCGACAGGCTTTTCCAGAAGTACGTCATATCCCCATTGCAATGCCTTCATGCACGGATCATAATGCAGGTCATCCGGGGTTGATATTACCACGGCATCGGCAAATTTTGCAACTTTGAAGACTTCGCTCCAGTCGCCGAAACGGTGTTCTGCCGGTATTCCATACGTGTCTCCCATTGCATTCTTTCGGCTTTCACGGATATCGGAAACGCCGACTACCTGCATGCACTCAGGGAATTTCCTGGCATATTCAGCATAAGTACGGCCTCTGTTGCCGGCACCTATGATTATCACCTTCACTGGTCCTCCGTTCACATTGGCTCTCAAAGATTTGACCGGGAAATCAACTTCTTTGTCAGTGGCCATGTCAACTGTTGACTGGCCGTTTGCACCTGCTCCGGAAAAGCGTTCTGCCGCCCTGATGGTCCCTTCGGAAGGTATGATTGCGGCTCCGGCTGTAAGCAGACCAAGGCTCTTCAGAAATTCTTTTCTGTCCATATTATATGATTTTATCTATGGTTTACTTTATTCCAAAATATTCTTTGTACCTGTCATATAGGTGTCCTGCCTGCAGGTATGCGGACTGAGGGCTCATGAAATGTGAGAATTCGAAGGTGATTGCCTTGTCATAGCCTGCCCTCTTGGCGGCTTCGAGTTTCATGCGCAGTTTGTCAAATTTGATTGGAAGGAAGTTGATAGGCATGTCACGGTCAAATGATTCTGCGTTTGTCCAGCACTGCATTCCGTATTTGTCTGCAAGTTTCTTGTTTACAGTGAAAAATGCATCAAGTTCGTCATAGTCAATGTGTCCGTCCTGGAAAGCACAAGCGTCCACAACATCGTGAATGCCGTCGAATATTTCGTTCCACTCTTTCTCATGCTGGTCCACTGTCACCGCATTGTCATTGACTTTCTTGCTGGTGCCCATTATGGCCTTCTTTCCGTCAATCCATGGTGAAATGAATGTTGGCAGCCCGCCTGATACATCCTTGCACTGCTTGCCCATGGTGTGGAAGGCTCCTATGGCTCCCTTGGTGGCACGGCTTATTTCTCCGCTTATATACCATCCCCCGAAGCTTTTGTGCTTAGAACCATAGTTCTCCCAGACTTCGTCTATCACATATTTATTGTCTTCCACTTCCCATCTCATATCGCCTGTGTCCCAGTATTTTCCTGAATCATAAAGGCCGAAATAGAATTTCATTCCATATTTGTCAGCAAGACGGAGGAACATATCGAGCAAATCGACAGAAGGCATGTAGCATCCTTTCTTCAACAGATATTTTGAAGGATATGTCACGAATTTGCGGTATCCTGAACGGATCATTATCACCGTGTCGATACCTATTGCCTTCATGTTCTGGAAATCCTGGTCCCATTCCTTTTCTCCCCAGTTCTGATGAGGGATGTCATGGGAAATCTCATCAAGGAATGTTCCGGTAATCTGAAGTCCGTTAGCTTTCGGGACAATCAGCGGTGAGTCTGAAGCGGTTACTATCTGCTGTTTGTCTCTTTCGCATGCGGAAAGAAGTGGAGAGAGTGTCAAGGCTGCTCCACCGATGGCCATTTCCTTTAAGAAGTCACGTCTGCTGTTCATAATGTATTTGAATTTTAACAATTTCTTTCAATATCCAACCTTTCTGCTTTCGCATAAGCGATAATTGCCCAAATATAGTAAATAATTTGAAAAATTATTTGGATTTCTTAAAATTTTGAAAGAATTCTCTTTTTGCCCGAACCGTGAGCATCGGGACCGCCTACAGCGCTGTGTGGAGAGGATTGGTGAGGACAGTGATTTTCAGGTTGTGATAATTTTCCTGATTGTAGTTGACTCGATTGTTAGAATTTGTCCGGAAATTAGGCCAATCTCCGGATATATTTGGGTTTCAGGGAGTTTTGTCCGGGAAATGGCTTGTTTTCCGGATTATTGGGGTCAACTGGGGGAGGGATTGGGTTGCTGGTGGGATTTGTGCCGTTGGCACTCATCCCTCTCACCGGGATTTCGTCGCTGCGCTCCGACATCCCCGCCCCGCCTGCGGCGGGGCTTTGCAAATCAAAGAAAGAGAGTCGCGATCAAGCAAGCTTGTCGCGACTCTCTTTCTTTGATTTGCGGTGAGAGGGGGATTCGAACCCCCGGTACGGTAATCCCGTACGTCAGTTTAGCAAACTGGTG
>CAMCIE010000092.1 GCA_945874815.1 uncultured Bacteroidales bacterium | reverse complement strand
AGATAGTTCACTGGAAGAGTGATAAGAAGCACGGCGATGACGGCTACACCGAGGCCGTTTGCTGTCTTTACGTTCTTTGATACCGCCAGGTATGAGCACATACCAAGGAAGTAGGCGAATATCATGTTGTCGATGAAAATCGACTTTACAAATAAGCTAATATAATCTGCCATAATCTTTCCGAGTTAAGTGTTATTTTTCCTGAAGGTCTTTCTGAACGGCTCTCTGAATCCAGATGACACAGCCAAGGAGGACGAGTGCCATAGGAGGGAGAATCATAAGACCGTTGTTGGCGTAACCGAGATCGTACAAGCACTGTGGAATTACCTGGAAACCGAAGATTGTACCGCTTCCAAGGAGTTCACGGAAGAATGCCACGATGACAAGGATCATAGCGTATCCGAGACCGTTTCCGAGACCGTCAAGCAATGACGCGAAAGGCTTGTTTCCAAGAGCGAAAGCCTCGATACGTCCCATCACGATACAGTTTGTGATGATGAGTCCGATGTAAACCGAAAGTGTCTTGCTGACACTGTACGCATAGGCTTTGAGCACCTGGTCAACGAGAATTACCATCATTGCCACTACAACGAGCTGCACGATGATACGGATACGGTTAGGAATGGTGTTCCTCAACAGTGAGCAGATGAGGCTGGAAACTCCAGTCACGATGATTACAGACAGGCCCATGACGAAAGCGCCCTTGAGCTGTACTGTCACAGCGAGTGAGGAACAGATACCGAGTACCAGGACAGAGATAGGGTTGCCCTTGAATATCGGATTAAGGAATGTTTCTTTCAAATTTACGTTTGCCATATACTATTCCTCCACTGTTTCTGCTACCTCAAGAGTTTTGAGGTAAGGTTCATAGTATGTCGCCCAGGTATTGATGGTGCGGCCGAGAGCCTGAGAAGTGATGGTGGCACCGCTGATGGCGTCAACTCCATTGGATGCGCCGTGGGCACCGCCCTTCACAACGTCGAATTTCTGGCTGCCCTGTCCGAACTCTTTGCCGGCGAACTGATTCTGGAAGAAGTCTTCTGTGATTTTCGCACCCAGACCAGGAGTCTCGCTCTTGTGGTCGAAGACTGCTCCGTAAATGCTCCTGCCATCTTCTGCAACAGCTATATAGCCCCAGATAGGACCCCAGAGACCTGCACCGTAGCAAGGGATGACGGTCACTGACTTGCCGTTGACATTGATGACATATACAGGAAGTTCAAGAGATGCAAGAAGGTCGTTCTGGCCATCTGCGATTTTCTTGAAGATATCGTTCTGTTTCTTGAGGTCTGCGTTGGTTGCGACCTTGATGTCATTGACATTCTCCTTTCCGAGATTCATCTCGCCGACGATTTTTCCGTAACCGTCAACATAGAAAGCGGCAGTTGCCATTTCTGAATAGAGAGCCATGACATCAGCATCCTCTGCGATTGTGACAGTCTGGTCAGCCTGAGCTGCAGCAGAAAGAACCTTTGTAATGGTCTCTTTCTTCACATTCTCATTCTGCTTAGGCTGAAGCGAGATTGCGGTGAAAGCCAAAACCGCAGCAACTACCACAACGAGGATAGTTGAATATACTACTGTATAAACATTGCTGTTTGTATTCATACCTATATTATATTAAGCGATTTTTACTTTCTTGTTCCTTCTCTTGATTGAGAACTCGATTACGTAGTGGTCAATCAGAGGTGCAAAGGTGTTGAGGAGGAGGATTGCGAGCATCATTCCCTCAGGATAACCAGGGTTCCACAGACGTACTGTGACTGCAAGGGCACCGATGAGGAAACCGTAAATCCATTTTCCGCACTCAGTCTGCGCTGAAGTGACAGGGTCGGTAGCCATGAAGACAGTTCCGAAGAGGAAGCCGCCCATCACGAGCTGATAGTACCCCGGAAGTTCGGTAGCGCCAGTTGCAAATCCGAGATAACCGATTGCAAGTCCGCCGATTACAGATGAAAGCATAATCTTCCATGATGCAACGCCTGTCCAGATGAGGAGGATTGCTCCGAGGAGGATGGCGATGACTGAAGTCTCACCGACTGAACCCGGTACGGTTCCAAGGAACATGTCAAGGAAGCTGTATGATGCAGGGTCTGCAAGAGGAGTCGCTCCTGAGAAACCGTCAACAAGGCCGTTGCCGCACTGGAAAGCGGCTCCTTCTGCCTGGAATCTGGTCACTCCGCCCGTCCATACTGTGCTGCCGGACATTTTGCTCGGGTATGAGAAGAAGAGGAATGCACGTGTAAGGAGTGCAGGGTTCCAAATATTCATTCCGGTACCTCCGAAAACTTCCTTTCCGATGAGAACTGCAAATGCAACGGCGATTGCAAGCATCCAGAGAGGAACGTCAACCGGTACGATAAGAGGAATGAGCATACCTGAAACGAGATATCCTTCATTCACCTCGTGGCCTTTGATCTGAGCTGAAGTGAACTCGATTGCAAGACCTACGATATAAGATACAAGGTAAAGAGGAACAACTTTGAGGATTCCATACCATACGATATTCCAGAAACCCCAGTCATTCAGACCGAAAGCCATCTTGTGCTGGTAACCGGTGTTCCAGATACCGAAGAGCAATGCAGGAACGAGGGCGAGCACTACGATGATCATGACTCTCTTCAAATCGACGCAATCCCTGACATGTGCACCCTTGCGGGTTACTGTATTAGGGACGAAAAGGAATGTCTCGAAAGCATCGAATGTCGAATGAAGGAATCCTAGCTTGCCACCTTTCTCAAAGGTAGGCTTGATTTTATCTACAATATTTCTTAATCCGCTCATAATTCAATACTTTAGCACATTTCTTTCAACATGAGGGCGATACCGTCTGTGATAATCTGCTGGATGTCAATCTTTGACGGACATACATATTCACAGAGGGCGAAATCCTCCTCCAAAACTTCATAGATTCCGAATTTCTCCATCTTGTCGATGTCCTGTGCAAGACATGCCTTGAGGAGGAATACAGGGAAAAGGTCCATCGGAAGAACTTTTGAATAGACATCGTTAACCACAAATGCCCTCGGGCCTCCGTGGAGATTGGTGTCCATGTCGTATGTCTTCTTTGGAGTAAGCCATGAGAAATAAGTGCGGGATGCACTGAACTGGCTTGTTCTGAATGGTTTAGCCCATCCGAAGAGTTCGTATGAGTCTCCTTCCTTTATGATGGTTATCTGATTGTCGTTGAATCCGAGGAATCCTTCAGAAGTGATGTTGGTACCGGTCAGGACGTCGCCGCTGATGAATCTGAGCTTGTCCGATGGATTGTAGAATTCCCTGATGTCCTTGACTGAAATTCCCGGAACTCCTTCGACGTATGCAGGATCTTTGACTGCAGGGCCTGTGATGGCGATTTTCCTGCTGAGGTCGCATTTTCCTGTGTTGAAAAGTTTGCCGATGGCTGCGAGCATGAGCAGTGAAACTGTCCACACTGTCTCGCCCTTCCTGATCGGGCTGATGTGATGGATCTGTACTCCGACATTTCCTGCAGGATGCTTTCCTGAGAAAGTGTGCTGGATTACATTTTCAATCTTGTGGAATGGAGTACCGGAATAGTTTTCCGAATTAAGTGAGAAGTGTACACCCCCGTCTGTGAGTTTTGCAAGAGCATTCACTGCGGTCTGAATGTTTGAGACCTCGTCTTTCAAAGCAAATTCAGGATTGGCCGCAAGAGGTGCGGTGTTGAAGGCTGAAATGAAGATTGCCTTCGGCTTGATGTCAGGGTTTGCGATGATTCCGTAAGGTCTCTGATTGATGGCAGGCCACAGACCGGCGGCTAGGATAGCCTCTTTGATCTGCTCTGCAGTCATGCCTGCAGGGTCCTTAACACCAAAATCAACGTACTCCTGTTTCTTATCCGCTTTGATACGGACCTCAAGCAACTTTCTTTTCTCGCCTCTTACAATCTCTGTTACTGTTCCGCTCACCGGAGAAGCAAGGAGAATGTTCTGAGACATCTTGTCTGCCAGTACAGGTGTTCCTGCGAGTACTTTGTCACCTTCCCTTACCAGAAGTTTCGGAACGAGACCTCTGAAATCGGTAGGTTTTACAGCCACAACGTCAGGCACGATCACCTTATTGGTCTTCTGGGCCGCAGCACCGCTGATTGGAATGTTGAGACCCTTTTTCAAATAGATGTTGTTTGACATTATAAAAACCGTTTTGAGTATTTTCGAAAATTCGCCGCGAAGATACATAATTTTTTTGTAATTTCGCCGCCGTTATGGAAAACAATTGCAGTGCTATTTTAGAGGGACTTAACAGCGAGCAGAAACAAGCTGTAAGTTGTGTGGACGGACCGGTGCTGATAGTGGCAGGTGCGGGATCAGGTAAGACGAGGGTGCTGACCAGCAGGATAGCCTATATCCTTGCAAAGGGGGGAGATCCCGGCAGAATCCTTGCTTTGACATTCACGAAGAAGGCGGCCTCCGAAATGAAGGAAAGGGTAGCCCTTATGGTCGGGACAATGAAGGCCCGCAGGCTTTTCATGGGAACATTCCATTCCGTCTTCATCAGATTTTTAAGAGAATTTGCGGACAGTCTCGGATATCCGCAATCTTTCACGATTTATGACACAAGTGATTCAATCAGTGCAATCAAGACTTGTCTGAAAGAACTCCAGCTTGACGAGAAAGTTTACAAGCCCAAGGATGTGCTGGGACGCATATCCATGGCGAAGAACAATCTTGTCACGGCCTCTGCATACAAGAGGAACAACGCAGCCATGGAAAGGGATGCGGCATCAAAGAAGCCGATGATATGTGACGTATATGATTTGTATTCGGCAAAATGCAAACAAGCCGGGGTTATGGATTTTGACGACATCTTGTTGAATATGAACATTTTGCTGAGGGATAATCCGGCAGCCATGGAGTCCATAGCTTCGAGATTCGACTATATTATGGTGGACGAGTATCAGGATACCAATTTCGCGCAGTATCTGATTCTGAAAAAACTGAGCCAGTTCCACAATAATTTGTGTGTGGTCGGTGATGATTCACAGTCCATTTATGCCTTCCGTGGTGCCAAAATAGAGAATATCCTCAATTTCCGGAAGGATTATCCTCAACACCATATCTTCCGCCTTGAGCAGAACTACCGTTCGACAAAGGTAATCGTTGATGCTGCCAATTCATTGATTGCCAGGAACTCCGCAAGGATACCTAAGAATTGTTACTCCATGGGTGACCAAGGGGAGAAGATACGTCTGATAAAGGCCTACACTGAACAGGAGGAAGCTTTGCTTATTGCATCTTCAATTATTTCCCGCATCCAGTCGGATCATGCAAAGTACCAGGATTTCGCTATATTATATAGGACAAACGCCCAGTCCCGCTCTCTTGAGGAGGCTCTGCGTAAACGCAACCTTCCTTATATAATATATTCGGGAAATTCATTCTTTGACCGGGCCGAGGTGAAGGATATGATGGCCTATTTCAAACTTGCCGTCAACCTGAATGATGATGAGTCATTCAAGAGGATAGTAAACAAACCGGCCAGGGGCATCGGTGACACTTCGCTTGCTGCCCTTTCTGCTGCTGCCAGAGAACATGAGATATCTCTTTTCAGGGCAGCTTACTCCGATGATCTGGAAACTTTCGGCTTGAAATCTGCGGCTGTCAGGAAAATCAGGGAATTCTGCGAGATGATGGGCAAGTTCGCGCTCAGGGCTCAGAAAGATGATGCCAAGGATGTGGCTGCCGCACTTGCCATCGAATCCGGACTCCTTATGTTCTATAAAAGTGACAACAGCATCGAGGGACAGTCCAGAACTGCCAATGTGGAGGAACTTCTGAACAGCGTCTCTGCATTTATAGAGGAAAAACACAACGAGATGTTCGAACAGATGCAGGCAGATGGCATGGTCGGGGACGGGACGGAGCTTGCTGATTCCGACTTTGATGTGGTCACATTGGGAGATTATCTTGAAAATGTGTCATTGCTCAGTGCCGTGGACATGGAGGATGACGAGGATTCCGCCAATAAAATTGCCCTTATGACCGTCCATTCCTCCAAGGGACTGGAGTTCCCTTACGTGACTGTGGCTGGAATGGAAGAGAATATATTCCCTTCGGGAGGTTTCCTTGCTTCAGAAAATGAAATAGAAGAGGAAAGAAGATTGTTCTATGTCGCAATGACAAGGGCGAAGACTGCACTGCAGCTTTCTTTTGCATCGACAAGGATGA
>CAMCIE010000091.1 GCA_945874815.1 uncultured Bacteroidales bacterium | reverse complement strand
GGATAACTGCCGCGCAGACAGCAAGATCGACCAGATGTTCCCGGGACTGGACAACGGAGGCTACACTATGGGATGGTTCAACTATGGTTCGTTCTTCAGCGCGAGCTACAACGGTCCGCGTCCTGCAGACGAGCAGATTCAGCCATATCTCCACGGGGACTGGAACCTCGATGCATTCAAATTGAATCATGGCAAGCTGACAAGCGAAATCTGGCTTATGGCCGAAGGACGTGCCATTTTCGGTGAGCCTCTGATTTACAATTACGGTCTGATTGATTATATGGACTGGGGACTTTCCGCTGAACTCGGATGGGGGCCTGCTGAACTTAAGTCATATCCGAGGGCTGACTATAGGAAATATGACTGGGCATTCTGCCAGTTCGGTTGCGGTCCGTTCATCAACATTGGTTTGCGTGACGACATAAAGAACCGTAATAACCGCTATACTGTGGTGATGTGGGAGGAACTGGCAGCGCGTGCAGACTGGACTATATGTAAGGCCAAGGATTGCAACCATGCTCCTGTCGTTAAGGCTGATGTTACAGATTTCACCGTTGAAGCAGGTCAGACTGTTTCCATGAAGGGCAGTGCCACAGATCCTGACGGCGACAAGCTGGCTGCAAGCTGGTGGATTCCTGAAAAGACTTCAAAATATAAGGACGGTACGGTTGACAGTCTGAAATTATCTCAGACTAACGGCTGGAGTACGGAATTCACAGTTCCGTCCGATGCAAAGTCAGGAGATTTCTTTGTCATCAATCTTGAAGTAAGGGATGACGCAGTGCGTCCGATGACGCGTTATGCGCAATATCTTGTTACTGTGAAATAGCCCGAATACACTGATTTGCATTATTCTAAGGGCAATCCCCGCACGCGGTCACTTCCGGCCGGTGCGGGGATCATTCATTAATAAACGAAGACGAAGTCTGTAATATCGAGCAAAGTCGAGATATCTAAATATTGATGCTATAATTATGTTTAATCTCCTCCATGACAAAAGTGCTTTCGATGGAAGCAATATTGTCGTGGCTTCCGATGACATCATTGCCGACATTGCGCAGGCACTCGACAGGTAGTCAGTGATTAGTGGGCCTGATTGATGTTCGAATTTGCAGAAAAGTTTTACCTTTGTCTTGATTCATGATGGTAAATGGTAAATGACAATGGCTTTGAACAACAAGAAAGGCAAATTACTAGTGGTAGATGACAATCAGGGCATTCGCAATGCCCTGAAAATTTTATTGCCTGCATACTTCGCGCAGGTGGAACTCCTTGCATCTCCCAAGACCCTCGTCAGCACGATGGAGGCTTTCAATCCGGATGTGGTCCTGTTGGATATGAACTTTTACACTGACATCAACACCGGAAACGAGGGGCTTTTCTGGACAAGCGAGCTGAAGAAGATGTATCCTGATGTGCAGATTGTCCTTTTCACTGCCTATGCCGACATTGCCCTTGCCGTGGAGGGAATGAAACGTGGCGCATTTGATTTCATCGTAAAGCCCTGGGACAACGAGAAGCTCATATCCACTCTCAAGGCAGCATACGAGGCTTCGCCAAAGGGTGCAGGGAAGGCCAAAAAGGATGTGTCTTCTGACATGTACTGGGGAAATACGCCCGTGATGAATCAGATAAGGCGTACAGTGGATAAAATTGCACCTACGGATGCCACCGTGCTCATTACAGGAGAGAATGGTACCGGAAAAGACGTGCTTGCCCGTGAGATTCATCTCAGAAGCAGCCGCAGAGCAAGGCCCATGGTCTGCGTTGATGCCGGAGCGATTACCGAGACTCTTTTTGAAAGCGAACTTTTCGGTCATGTGAAAGGTGCCTTCACAGATGCCCATACGGACCATATCGGCAAATTCGAGCAGGCGGACGGCAGTACTCTTTTTCTTGACGAAATAGGAAATATTCCATTGCACCTTCAGGCCAAGCTCCTGCGTGTGCTGCAGAACAGGACAGTGACCCGAGTCGGCTCTGAAAATCAAATCCCGGTAGATATCCGCCTGATCTGTGCGACCAACATGGATTTGGAGAAGATGGTCTCTGAAGGCCGCTTCCGCGAGGATTTATATTATCGTATCAATACCATGCACATCTGTCTTCCGGCTCTTCGTGAACGGACGGAAGACATTCTGCCGCTTGCAGAGCGCTTCCTTGCAAGATTTGCAGAAAAATATCGCAGGACGGCAGCCGGCATTGACCCGGAAGCCGCAGAGCTTCTCAGGTCCCACCTCTGGAGCGGCAATATCAGGGAGTTGCAGAACACCATCGAGAAGGCTGTCATCCTGTCCGAAGGCACAAGTCTGAAAGCAGAAGACCTTTCTCTTGAAAAGAAGAGCAAGGAGAAAGTGGCACCGAAGCAGACTCTTGACGAGGCTGAGGAGCAGACAATCCGCAACACCATGGCCCGTTGCAACGGCAACCTTACTCTCGTGGCAAAGGAGCTCGGTATCAGCCGTCCGACTCTGTACAGCAAACTTAAGAAATACGACATTTGATGGCAATCTGGACAATCATACTGATCTGCCTGGGTGCGATGTCGGCCACTTGTGTCGTGACTGCCGTCATTGTCCGGATAAAGGACCGGAAAAAGCTGGAATATATGCTCGATGCTTTCGAGGATGGAGAGTATAACTTCCGGTTCACCGATGACAGCAAGTTCAACAGAAGCCTCAACCGTATCAAATGGATCGTGGACCGTCGCCGCCAGCAGAATGAACAGGAATCCTGGACTAAACTGATACGAGTGCTCACTCACGAGATTATGAATACGGTCAGTCCTATTGCTTCGCTAAGCGATGCCCTGAGCCACTATATTGATGTGCCTGAGGATTGCCGTGAGGTTGATGTGAAAGCGGGGCTTGAGACCATCTCGTCTTCTTCCAAGGATTTGATCAAATTCGTTGAGTCTTATCGTGAGCTTGCAGGAGTGGCAAGACCTGTCAAAAAAGGTCTCATGGTTGACGAACTGTCACACAAAGTCATCGACCTGACTCATGAGCAGTGTTCTGATGCCGGGGCAGTCTGCAGCTACAATGCTGAATCCGAGGATATTCTGATCTATGCAGATGAGTCGCAAATCAGCCGCATCCTCATCAACCTGATTAAGAATGCCTTGCAGGCAGGAGCAAAGAATATAAGCATAACTGCCGGAATAGACGGTTCCGAGCAGACAGTAATCAAGGTGTCGAACGACGGTGCTGCCATAACTCCTGAATCACAGGAACAGATTTTTATCCCATTCTTCACCACCAAGACAGATGGTTCAGGCATCGGCCTCAGCCTGTCACGTCAGATTATGCGTGCCCATAACGGCACCCTCGACCTGACAAGAAGCGACAGTCAATGTACTGAATTCACTCTGATTTTCAAATAGAAGCAGAATATTGTATATCTTTGCAGGCCTTTAAATGACGGTTCAGGTATGAAACAGAATTCGGATGCAATGAGCAGAAAGATTACGGGGTATGCGGCGGGAATCGCTGCAGGGGCATCTTATGGGCTTAATCCCCTCTTTGCCAAGCCTTTGATGGAAGGAGGAATGCCAGTGACGGTGATGCTGATGTTCCGGTATCTGTTTTCTGTCCTGCTCCTTGCACTGATGATGGGCCTGAAACGGGAAGATTTCCGTATAGGAAAAAAGGAGCTGCCTCAGCTTATGATTCTGGGAATCCTGTTCGCTTTCAGCAGCATTTTCCTTTTTGCTTCATATAATTTCATTCCTTCCGGGCTGGCAACCACCCTTGTCTATCTTTATCCGGTTTTCGTCGCCCTGATAATGGTGTTCATGAAGTTCTATCCGAGCTGGCAGACCTGGCTTTCCATCATAGCTACTTTCGGAGGCATCATCCTGCTTTCCAGTCCGAGTGCAGGAGCGGAAATCAAGATAATCGGGATTGTTCTTGCAATCATTTCAGCACTTAGCTATTCCGGATACCTGATTATCGTCAACAGGAGCAAGAGACTGCGCAACATTTCGGAGAACAAGCTTACGCTCTATGTCCTTATCAGCGGTTCAGTTCTGTTTGCTACTCTCAGGCTCGGCGAATGCCTGACGCAGCGCCTTGGAATTGGCTCAGAGGCAGTTGCGGTTCCAAAATACATCGAAGGACTTCATTCATTCTCAGATGCAGCAAACCTTCTCGGCCTTGCAATTTTTCCTACGATGATATCCCTTCTTGCCCTGGCAATATCCAGCAGAAACATCGGCCCGACAAAAACCTCTGTCCTCGGAGTATTCGAGCCCATCACCGCAATCCTGGTCGGCACCCTGATTTTCTCAGAACCATTCACCGGCAGAATGGCCTGCGGCATCGCAATCTGCATCGCATCCGTCATCTTCATGATCATCAAGCCCGGCCGCTGATGGAATGGATATTTGTCATCTATTCGACAGTGAAATCGAATGTTTTGTCAAATTCCCTGAGGATGGACATCCTGACGGTCTTCTGGCTGAGGTTATAGACTTCGGACCACTGGGTGAATCCTGTGGACAGCTGGGCTTCAGGGCCCTGAGCCACACTCTTAAGCAAGTCCATTGCCTGTGCAGGATTCAGTTTGTACTGAAGCTCGGCCAGATTAGCTTTCAGTTTTTCATAACGGTCCTTGCCGTGGCTGGAAAGTACGCTTCCGTCGGGGGAATCTGCCATTGAAGGAGATACGTAAAAGTTTGTTACATAACGCAATGCATCTTCTCCCTTGAGGACTTCCATTTCAGTAGGATATTCCTCTCCATCCTTGAAGGTATATTCAACTATGGCATAGTCTCCGGTTGCATCCGCCATAAAGTAATGGTAGCTTGCAGGAGCCTCATCCATCCACATATTGTATTCCTTCAGCATTTCCACAGCCTGGTTGACCGTGCTGGCCCTGTCCAGAAGCATACGCATTGCAACTGTGGTGAAGATGTTCTTCTTGCCCGGAACCTGCTGACGTGTCGGATTGCCATCGAGCTTGAGTACACAAATGGCAAATCCGTCTTCATTTATTCCATCCAGAAGCAGATATGGCAATGCCATCAGCAAAGAAAGATCCGATTCTCCGTCAGTATAGAATCCACTCTTGTAATATATGAACTGACCATCTACGAAAGAAACGGATTTCTTGCCACCGGCCGGTGCGGTATGGACTACTATTGCAGGAATCATGATTCTGTTTCCATTCTTGTCCTTGTGATTGAAGTCGAAGTTTCTTCCCATGAGATAGTCCTTTGAATCCGTGTCCGGGCAAGCGAAAGCGCTGCATCCGGCATCGTAACTCAGTCCTGCACTTTTAGCCGTAGGATCGTCCACCAGGTGGGTCATTACGAACTGGACCAAGGTGTTCGTGCCGACAATTCCGGCATTCAGGGCTTCGTCCAATTTATAATCCACAGTATAAGTCATCTCGTACAAGCGTCCTTTATTGCCTTCAAGGTCCACCAGAGAATGAAGCATGTCCAGTTTCTCCGGATCGTTTATCATTCTTGCCGGGTTGTAAGTCTTTATTTCAGGCTTGTTATCACAGCTCGAAAAAGTCATAGTCAAAAGGAGAAAACTTAAAAGAATGGCTCCTTTGCCTGAATGGAAATGCATTGTATTCATAATCGTTCAGTTTATTTGAAATTGTGAATTATATTGTAGCGAATATAATGACAAAAGGAACAGAATCCCCTGGCTGACATACATTATTTTCATCAAGCTGATCAAATTTTGTCGTCAGGGCATCTTTTTGTAAAACAGGCAAAAATATGTGTATGTAATCAGAACTAAATGCTACATTTGCATGGAATACGGGACGGCCATTCAAGGTCGCATAAGGCTTAAACACATAATTGTCCATGAATATTGCTCTATATCGTTATTCGCTTCTGATAACCTTGACACTGATGATTTTCATTTTGTCCCGTCGTCTGATGGGCACTGCACTGCTCATTCTCGCCACCAATTATGCAATTCATATTGTCTGGGGGATACGGTTCAAAGACCAGAATGCGACCATCTTGCTGAACCTTGTCGCATATTTCATCTGTTACTGGCTATTCAGTTCTGCACTGATGACTCTGCTGGATAAGACATACATTACCAAAAGAAGATTTCTTATACATATTCTCCTGTGGCTTGTCTATGCTGAAATCGCTGTCATACTGTTCATTTCCATAAAATCTACATTCAAGATGGCATTTGCAATAGCATCATTTGAATTGAT
>CAMCIE010000090.1 GCA_945874815.1 uncultured Bacteroidales bacterium | reverse complement strand
CTGAAGAAGCAGGTCGCGGGTATTCTTCAGATACCAGTCAGCTGTCAGTTTGATGCGGCTGTCAATAAATGAAAGGTCTATTCCGACATTCCACTGCTCTGTGGTTTCCCATTTGAGCTTGTCATTGGCCATGTTGGATGGAAAGTAACCTGAAACGTGCTGTCCTCCAAATACATAATCGAATGAATTCTGATCACCTGGAAGAGTTGAAATCTGAGAATAATAGTCATAAGGAGTGGTCGTGCGGTTGTTACCGGTCAGACCCCAGGAAGCGCGGAGCTTACCGTTTGACAACCAGTCCAGATCCTTAAGCGCATCCTCACGGTTGAAGTTCCATGAAGCACCGGCTGAAGGGAAATAGCCCCATCTGTTTCCGTCAGGGAATTTTGATGAACCGTCGGCACGGAACGAAGCTGTGAGGTAGTATTTGTAGCGGTAGTTGTAGTTGAGTCTGAAAAGACCGGACATCATAGTCCAGTCATACTGCCAAGGCTTGACAGACTGATAGTTACCGGTATGCAGGCCGTTCAGTCCGAGAGCTTCTGTGGTCATCTGTGTAGCCACTGTGCCCTTGTAGTCGAAGGTCTCGCCCTGCATTGTGAAACCACCCATGAGCTGGAGATGGTGATTGCGTTTGATGTGCTTGGTCCATGTGAGAGTGTTCTCATTGAGCCATGTCATCTTGTCGTTCCAATATATGGCTCCGTTGATGCCTTTTCCGGAAGGAGATCCAGGGAATCCTGTATAGGTCTGGGTTCCGTTGAACTCTTCCCTGCGGCGTTTGTTCAAAGTATATCCGCCCGTAACCTTGAGCTTGAGGTTCTCGATAATCTCCCATGTGATACCGACATTGGCGTTGAGATAGTCAACAATCGTCTTGCGGTACTCGTTCATGGCTGTTTTAACAGGGTTGAAACGATAGTCATTTGCACCTGTTGTCTCTGAGTCAACAAGGTCGTCGAAAAGGTCATCTGAATTTCCTGAACGGATAGGCTTCACCGGCCTGTAACCCCAGACCGAGTACATGAGCCATCCCGTTGCGGATGAAGACTGCTGCGCATCGGTAGGAGTGACACCGTTTGTCACAGCATGCGAGTAGTTTGCCATCACGTCCACAGTGAACTTCTTTCCGATTTTCTGCTGGAAATTGACTTTTCCCTGGTATCTCTGGAAGTTGCTGTTGATGATGATACCGTCCTGATCGATTGCCGAGAAACTGACATTGTAGCGGTTTCCGGCTTCCTTGCTTCCTCCCGAGAGTGAGAGAGAATAGTTCTGTGTAAGGGAAGTGCGGTAGAGCTTATCCTGCCAGTCATTGTAAGGGATATTCTTGTAGTCCTCGACAGAATATGACTCGATGCCTGCAGCAAGGTCAGCATCGGATGGCTTGAGATAGGCATTGGTGTTGCCGCTGTATCCGTAGATTTCAGTCTGAAGTTCCACGAACTCATATCCGTCCATCAGTTCCACCTTGTTTGCAATCTCGTTCATTGTCCAGGATGCTGAGAAATTGATTTTCGGTTTGCCTTCAGTACCCTGCTTTGTGGTGATAACAACGACACCGTTGGCTCCGCGGGCTCCGTAAATTGCTGTAGCAGAGGCATCTTTGAGGATGTCGATGGATTCTATGTCTGCTGAACTGAGGGCTGTAGCCATTGAACTCTCAGTAGGGAATCCGTCAATGATGTACAATGGGGCACTGCTCTGGGTGAGTGAGTTGTTACCTCGGATGGTGATGTTGGCTTCAGCGCCAAGGGCACCGTCGGATGTGGTTACAACCACTCCGGCAACCTTTCCGGTAAGTGCCTGGTCGAAGTTGGTTACAGGCGCTTTCATGAGTTCGCCCATGTCCACCTTGCTGACCGATCCGGTGAGGTCACGTCTTGAAACGGTACCGTAGCCGACGCTCACTACCTCTGCAGCATCAATCGAAAGCTGCTCTTCCTTCAATGTCACATTGATGATGTCCCTGTTTCCCACAAGTTCCCTGACCTCGGCAAAGCCAAGACAGGAGAAAATCAGGTTAACTTTGCTGGAAGATACTGTCAATGAGTAATTTCCGTCAATGTCAGTAGTTGTTCCATTTGAAGTCTTTCCTTCTTCGAAAACTGTCACGGCAATCAGTGGAATGCCGGCATCATCAACAACGCGTCCTGTCACCTTGACATTCTGCGCCGAAAGGCTCAGAGCGGATGTCGCAAGAAGAAGGACAGCCAAAAGTTTTGTCAATCTTTGCATGTTATTCAGTTATTATAATAGTGTATTGTTATTATTTCTTGAGCAGGAATTCCACAGGGCGGCCGTCAACGCAGCTGGCTCGTACGACGGTTTTCCCATCTTTTTCTCCGAGGCTCACAGCGTCATTTTCCTGTGCCAGAGTATATTTGCCGTCAAGAATCACTTCTTTAACGATTACATTGCTCTTTTCATTTGTTGTATAACCCTTCTTGATGATTCCAAGGTCCGGAGTACAGATACTCATGACAACCAATCCGTCCTCTTTCTTCCTTTCCATCACGATGGTCTCTGCAGGAATTTCACTCGCAACGGTCGAAGCGGAATTGTAGCCCCTGTAGCTTATATATGCGGTGATGCCAGTGACGTTGTCCTTGACCACGTGGGCGGAATTGTCGGCCTGCAAAACGTTGTAAGGCAACTTTTTGGCATACTTTCCAGACGCTTTGCCAGATGGCTTCACAAGCATCATGTATTCGTAAGAAGCCTCCTTCGGAGAAGTTCCGTGGTCAATGTATGCAGTTATGAAATCGCCTTCCCCTGTTTTCTTCTTGGTGTCGGAAGGGGAGGTCTGATGTTTTTTCTCCACCATCAGTCCCTGACCGTCCTTTATTATATAAATATTGCCCTTGATATCCGTAAGAACCACCTGTTCCTTTTCGGTATGTCTGTATGAATATGGGAAAGCATCGGAATATGTTTCATTGATATCTACCTCGGCATTCTTGTCCTCCAGCTTGAGCTGATAGAGAGTCGTTTCTGTCGGATATGTGGAATTGTTGGTTATTCCGGTGCCGATGTGGATGATGCGGTTGTCAAAGCAGAACACACTCTTGGTCGCTGTCGCTCCCGGGCAGAAATTCGGCCTTGAACCCTCGACATAGGTGAATGCAAGGCATCCGTTCATGCCTTCGAGGGACGATACTCCTGGGAAACGTGAAGAGTTCCTTTCCATGAGCGTACCTTTGAGAGGGTTTTCGAGAATGTCGAAAGGAAGATGAATCGAAGTGACTCCAGGGTAGCGGTTCCAGTCCCATCCGGCCTGGTCGTAACCGCTCTTTGCTGCACCTTCAGCAGAGATTAGCTGTGCTGATCCGTAACTCAGATAACGGCCATAACGGTTGTCAGCTGCATAAATCTCCGAGCCCCAGACATCTGAATTGAATCCTTTGATGGTTATCATCCAGTCGCCGCGGCGGTGAATGCCGAAGGCTCCGTAATTATACACGTTGACTCCTTCAGGCTGCCTGTAAGCCGAAATGCCTTCTTTCTTGAACGCGGAGAGGCTCTGCTTGTCTTTTCCTCCCATGGCGATATATGCTCCGGCAAGCTCCGGATCGACGTTTTTCCCGCTGCCGGTCAAATCTCCCAGCAGGGCAAGGCGTGCATAGGTTTGCAAGTCTGCATCCGGGATATTCCCGTTGAAAGGGTGCCTTCCGCAGACTCCGATTCCCCAGTCACGGCCGTTTGTATAGTCGTAAAGTGCCATGAGGGTGAGTTTCAGATGCTCCCTTGCAGTCCTGTCAATTGTGAAATCGGTCCCCGTGGTGAAAAATATGAAGTCTCCCAGGCTTGCGAATGCTCCCACGGAATAACCTGGGTAGTGACCACCGTGGTGGAAAGACGTTCCGTCAACTTTGATGCCTCCGAGGGTTCCGTCAGTGAACATGAGTGAGCCGGAAGTCCAGCTTCCGAGCGCTTTCATGCATGCATATTTCTGCTCATCGCTGCTTTGGAGCATTGCTGAGACTACGCGGCAATTATGCAGTGTGTGCCATGCATCAAGGATACCGTCACGAGTCTGCTCATAAGGCATCCTTACCTCCTGAAGACCGGACCAATAGGTGAGGGCAGGAATGTAGTCCTGAAGCTTTCCTGCCTCGGCAAGAGGCTTGCGCAGAATCCAGATGCCTTTGTACAAGTCTCTGACCTGATATCCATAGTGGTGGTTCGTACCCTGACCGCTGCCGTATGCAAAACCCTGGTCCAGAGCATGGTCCATTGCATTGATCACCTTGTCGAGATTGGCGGTGCTGCCTGTATAAAGATAGTCGAGGGCATACCAATAGACGATTTCCTGAATGAAGCGGATCCTCATCTCGCCTGCTGAGTGGTTGAATTCGTCGTCGCTCAAAAGCGGGGCACCTGTAACGGAACCGTCGGCAAGTCTCTTGATACCATATTTGTCGATATGTGCCTGTGCCCTTGCGAGCAGAGTGCTCTTGACATATTCCGCACTTGGATTTCCGCTGGCAGCCCACTCGTCCATCCTTTTCTCGACCGTCCTGACCATTTCCTGCTGTTCTGAGGATAATGGGCTGGTTTCCAGTTCTTTATATTGCTCCCACTCCCAGAGCCTGCACCACTGCCACATATCCCTTGAAAGATTGTAGTTGTTCTGCGGGATCTGTTTGTCAGGAGTAATCTGGTCATGAAGCTTGTTTTTTGAGAAACTTACCCTGTCTATATATATGGTACCTGCATCCGCACATGAAGGCGGGGTAATGACGAGTTTGGCGGCATTTGTATTTCTTTCGGAGAGTTTCTTGTCCGAATAATGACCGTCCGGAGTGAGCATATCTATATATTTCATCCATATTGTCCTCCAGCCGGTATGGTCCATGTCGAAGTAGAAATGGCAGATTTCGTTCCCAAGCCAGTCATAGAAAGTGAAGAGCAAAGGTTCTGAATAAGCCTGGGTGTTATATACCCACATGATAATGCCTGCACCGTTCACTTTCATTGAGGCCTCAATGTCCGAATAGTTGCCGAAAACCAGCTCTCCTCCCTGTCCCCATTCAAACTTGATACTCTGACATCCGTCTTTGAATTTTTCAGTGGAAATTGAGGCAATTCCGTTACCGTTCACTTTGATGAAGGACGGCATCGCACCCTCGAAATTGTGTTGGGAATTTATTGCCGCGAAGGCTGAAAACGACAATGTAAGAATTGTCAAGAGAGTTGTAATTTTCTTCATATATGCACATTTGGGCTACAAAAGTAATAAAAATTAACAATATTGATTGAAAATTGACAAAAAAATAAAACAACAGTGAAATCTTGCCAACTTTTATTAATTATGCCATTTCTTTTTATAACTTTGCCCCGATTTCCGTAATCGGTAACGGAAAAATGATGCATAATTAATAACTGATAGATCTCTTATGTACTTGTGTTTGAGAAAGTATGCTATACTTGCTGCAGCATTAACCATAAGTTTGAGCCTTGCTGCTCAAGTTGTTGACTACGGCTCGCAGAACGGGGTCCTGTCCTTCGAGAATGGTACTGCCCCGGCCCTTGCCGGAAAACATACCACACTGGAGGTCTCTGACCTGCATTATAAACTTGGCGCACATTCCCTTCTCTGGGAGTGGAAACGTTCTTCGGCAACATTGTCAATACCGGGGGAAATACCATATATGAAGGAGAACCCGGATCCGAAGGAAACTTCTGTTTCTACATTCGTATTCTGGGTCTATTCGGAAAAGCCCATTGACGGTTCCTTGCGTTTTACTTTCCTTAAAAATGGACGAGAGTGCTGTCATTTCGACTATAAACTCGGCTTTGCAGGCTGGAGAGGTGCCTGGGTTGCATTTGACAGAGATATGCAGGGTACACCGGAGGAAGGAATGGACCAGGTCAGGATTACAGCTCCGTCAACTGTCCGGAACGGACGTCTGTGGTTCGACGGAATTATCACTTCGGCATTTGAAGATGTAAGGCATCATACTCCTGATTTTCAGGCTCCTTTCATCAATGAAAAGACTACCGTACATTGGCTGGTCCTGAACAAAAGCTGGAATCTTGCTCTTGATATTAAACCGAAACAATCTCTTACCCAGCAAGATAAGGACGATATTGCCACCATTTCAGAACGCTTTGCGGACATCGTACGACAGCCGGTTGACTGGAAAATCGAAAAACTGCGCAAGATGTACGATGGATATGACATCCACCTGAACCCGGATGGAACCATAGCAGGAAA
>CAMCIE010000089.1 GCA_945874815.1 uncultured Bacteroidales bacterium | reverse complement strand
TTTTTCAATTTAGATTCAACCATAGCGACAACTGAATCGATTGTCATGAAATTCTTCGGAGTGACATCCGATGCATTCAGACTGATGTGGTACTCATTTGACAATAGCAGCAAGATGGTCGCTATTCCCAAAGAGTCAAGCTCGCTGAAAAGAAATTCTGATTCAAAGTCAACTGCCGGAAGGGCTTCCGACAGGAGTTCAATAATTCTGTTCTTCATGATTTGTCAATATGATATTATCTATGAAATCATTTGCTGCAATTGCAGCTATTTCCCTTCGCTGAGGGTCTTGTATAATTGCTTTTACTTTCAGTCCCGGATGCGTCAGGGCTATGTACATTGCCTTTTCTCCATAACCTCCGTCATTGCAAACGTACTCTCCTTTGTCATCGAGGTTCATTGCCGCGACTTCCGACGGAATGGTTTTCAGATTTCGGGACACGGTGGACGTGATTTCCTTTCCTTTGTAAATATAACGTCCTTTTACCAGTGATACGGGGTCGGAAGGCATACCCATGATCAGGGTCCTGATGGTGAGAGGATGCTTCCTGACCATTCCCTTGCTGGTAGTCATCCATTTGAAAAGAAGGGGAGGTATCAGATATGACATAAGCACGACAGAGAACATTCCCGTCATTGTCACCTGGGCAAGAGATTTCATTGCGGGATGTCTTGAAATGATCAATGTTCCTATGCCTATGAACATAATCAGGGCAGACTGAAGTATGCTGCTCTTGTATGATGCAAGAATTGGTTTTCTGAATGTATATTCATGCTGGCATCCTTCGGTCATAAAGATTGTATAGTCGTCTCCCTGTCCGAAAATGAATGTTGCAAGTATGATGTTGACGATGTTGAACTTTATGCCGAGCAAGGCCATGATGCCGAGAATCCATATCCAGCTCACTGCCATCGGAAGGAAGGATACCAGAGCCAGTTCCAGGCTTCCGAAAGAGAACCACAGGAATATGAAGACTATCAGTGAGCAGGCCCAGCCGATATAGTTGAAGTTGTCTGACAGGTTGTTGGAAAGGGAACTGTTAAGGGAAGCTATGTCGAAGCTATTGTCAAAACATGACTCGACTATGCCGATTCTGTCAGTTGGAACACTCAGTACATCAACAATACAGGCAGTATTGTCCAGTGATGTAACATTCTGATTCAAAATTAGTTTTGTAAGAGGGGCAAAATATGACATCTCCTTGGGAGTGAAATCGGCGGCATCTTCCACCAAGCTCATGAAAGGGGAGAAGGCGTTCCTTGAAAAGCCTTGTGAGACGGCTGCCCTGCCTAGTGTTCCGGTGAGTTCATCCTTGTGACGGGAAACGAAATCTTTCCACATCCCCAGCCGATGCTCCTGTTCTTCCAATGAGCAAAGGAATGGATCCACAGAACTGCAGGAAAGAATGTCTGAAGTGGCCATGAGGCTGTCAACCACAGGCCTGAGCTGCGCGTTCTTCTGAAGTGCCTGGTCGAAATTTTCTCCTTTAGAAAGCACATAAACACTTGATATGGAAGAAGATGCATTCTCAGATACAAGACTCTGGAAGTATTCCATGTTTTCCTTTTGGGAAGGAGTCATGTAATTGATGTTGGACATGTCGGAATCGAACTCTGTCTTGAAGCTGAAATAGGTCAGTACCAAGGTGAGCAGGGCAACAAGCACGATGAGCCATTTGTAGTTCTCCGGCGAGAATGCAGCAATCCGGTTAATCAGTTTCGTCTGAGGATTGTGGGCTGGTCTTGTCTTTACCATGTGCGGAAGGTAAAGAAGAACGAAAAGAATGGTGCCCACCAGCAGAAGCGAAGCGAATATGCCCAGATCCCTGAGAGCTGTGGACTGGAGAGGCACCAGGGTCAGGAAGGCACCCACGGTCGTTATGTTGCCCACTACCAAAGGAGCCATTATTTCCTTGATTGTCAGCCTCATATCCGGCACATGGGATGAGTGCACGATAAGGTGTAGAGGGTAGTTGACCGCGATGCCCAGAATGACGCTCGATATGCCGATGACGATAATGGAGACATTGCCCCCGAACAGGGCCATTCCTCCCATGGCAAAGAGCCATCCCCATCCTATTGACAGGAAAATCAGCAGAATATTGCGAAGGGAACCTATGGCATAGAATGCCAGCATAAGTATGAGAATGACTGAAAGCGATATGGCAATCACGCTGTCTTTCTTTATCCTGTCAGAGTTTCCCACGGCAATCTCCGGACCTCCGACAACAGTTGCACCGACTTGAGGATATGATTCCTGCATCTGTTTGATTGATTCATGCAAGATGCTTAGCAAGACGGTATTATGCTCTGTCTCACTATTTCCGAACGGAGAGCTGACCATGGCAATGGCGCGGCTCATATCTGGTGTGAAGATATATCCTTCATACATTTCGAAGATATTCTGTCCGCTTGATCGCTGAAGGGTTGACAGTACCGGTGTGAAAAGCCCGAGCGGATCCCTGGAAAGATTTGCCGTCATCATTCCTCCTGTGGGGAACATCAGCATCTGCCTGTCACGCTCAATCTGGTCCGGGATGTAGCCCGGCACCGTGAGCAGGCTGTCCATCCGTGCATAGTCCTTTTCAGTAAGGAAATAGGGGATATTCTCATATACGAATCCGGCCACTTCCTGAATCATGGCCATGTCGAACTGCGCCGTGAGGTCTTCGCACCAGCCCAGACTGTCCCTCTGTATGACATTGTCAACAAAGCAATCAATGGCATCTATGGTCATGTCAGGGTCATCCGGATTGTTGAAAAGAATGTACAGGCGACTTGCACCGGAAATGTTCTGATACACCTCAAGGGCCTCTTGCCCCGACTTTTCAAGTGGCATGAAATCACTGATATTCTCGCTGAATTTCATTCTTGTGAGAAGACAGACAAGAATGACCATGACCAGTACCAAAGATAGCCATAGCACACGGCCATGCGCCTTGAAATAGTCATATATTTTCAAAATAAGCTTCATTTCCCGCTGAACAATATTGCGCTGTCAACCGGGCTTGAATAGATTCCCAGCATTATCTGTTTCAATTCTTCCACATTGCATTCATTCTCATATCTGTCCAGGGCTGACAGGTGTTCAATGAATTCTGCCTTGGATGATTCATCATATTCTGAGGCATAGTCTGAACTTCCCCTGAGCATGTCATAAGCGATGAAATTGTTTGGCCAAAGTTTGTAGGCGCTGCATATCCTCTGATCCACAAGCGCTGCTATTTTCTTATTGAAATCATTTGACGACAGACTATTATATGGCTCCATATCAAGTTCTGATATAGGTTCGCATATATGGAAATGCACACGTCCCTTCGGTTGAAGGATGCCGGTGAGGATGCTGTTCAAATCTTCGCCGGGCTTCTTGATATACGGTCCCTGCCTCTTGGCATACAGTTCCAACGTCTTCAAGATGTCGCATGGTTCCATTTCATAGGACACGCTCACCGGAAGAAGATTAAGCTCTGCCAATGATGAGGATTTACCTTCAGAGCTCATCCTGAACATATTGATGATTCCCTGGTCCGTGCGGTCGATTCCGTCCTTGGTACGTCCGTTGCGCTGGGCAATCCAGACTGACTGCTTTTTTTCAATTATAGTGTGCCTGATATAGTCCGAAAGGTGCATCGAAGCCTTGTAGAACTCTCTGATGCTTCCTCCCGGACGCTCCACCCTGAACATTTTGTTGGATTTTCCGATATCAATGACAAGTTGTCCTTGCATCAGATTGGCACCGAAAGTGATTTCTGTAGTATCCAATCCATTGGAAATGAGGACATTCTGAAGAAGGGAAGCATCGAGCATTATGTCCCTGTGATTGGACAGAAATACATAAGAACGGGATTTGTCAATATTCTCCATTCCGTCGAATGTGAACTCAGTGATGCTCTGTGCAATGATTCTTTCGTTTGCATGGAACATGACCTTCCTCTGGAAATCAGAAATGGTTCCGATGTTGCTGACCATGTCCCTTAGCTGTTCTACCGGTTCGTCAGGGAACACATAAGAAGCAAGAACCGGGAACATTGGATTCTCTGCGATACGGTTCATCGCCTGGGGTATCTCGTTATCGTAATATGGCCTTATATCGCTGAACATAACTATATTGATGCTATTTGTTGTTGATTTTGTCAAGTACATAGTTCCTGCCGAGTATCACCTCACAGGTATTGATGGCTGTCAGAGGAACGCCACAGAAGCCGTGTCCGTTGCAGTTCTGGCCTGTCATGAGCAGGTTCTTCGCCTTGGTTACCACGGGCACCTGGGAAGCCGTGATATTCTTCCAGTCTTTTGAAAAACCGCACATGGAGCCTTCCTTGACGCCATAGTAATCCCTGATAGTAAGAGGGGAGGCAGTATTGATTTCCAGAATGCAGTCCCTGATGTCCGGGTACAATTCCTCTATCATGTCAAGCAGGGTCTCGGCACATTCCTGCTTCCATTTTTCATATTCCTCCCCACGGTGTCCTACCGTGGTATTTTCCCACTTTTTTACATGCTCCCATACCATCGGGGCAGTGATAATCATTTTCGTGGAAAACTCTCCCTGTTCAATCTCCGGAGGGGTCATGCACAAAAATCCAAGCGGCCATTTCACATCTGCACGGTCAAAATCCCATACCCGGTCGTAGCGGCTCATATAGTACATGCTATGATTGACATAGCGGACAGTCCCTGGCTTGAGTTTTATATTCAATGTAAATGCCGAATAGGCATTGTTCAGATTGTCAAGACGGGTCCTGTAGGCCTTCGGAAGGACTGATGGATCATCCAGGAGCTGGAAAAACGAGCATGGATGTATCGCGCAGATGTACCAGTCTGCCTCGAACCTGCGCCCTTTGCGTGTAAGTACTCCGGTTATGCGCTTTTCCCGGCTGAATACTTTGGAAACTCCGTCGGCGAGGATGACTTCGCCCCCGTTTTCCCGTATCAGTTCCACCAGCGTATTGGCAAAGAGCACGCTTCCTCCTGCAAAACGGCTTGGTCCGTTGATATAAAGAACCGCGATCAGGGAGTGCAGATATGCAGGAGTCATATTGTCACGTCCTCCATACAATGGATTCATATAGGCGAGGACTGAACGGAGTTTCTCATCGCTGATATACTTTGCGATGAAATCCTGCACACTCAACATAAAATCCTCACCATGGATCGGCATGAACGTATCCGAGGAACGCAGATTGAACAAATCTATCTCAGATACGATATCATACAGAGCCTTCACATATTTTTCAAGATTCTTTCTCTGATGGGGAAATTCCTCTGCAAGGGAATTGATGAAATTTTCCTTTCCGCTTGCAATTCGATATGTCTTTTTGTCCTGTGCAAAATATAGGCTGTCAATGAGATCGGAATCCACATCCTTGATATGTATCTTGTCGGTTATTCCAAGATAATCACATATCCTTCTGATATTGCCACCTTCATGCATGCCTGCAATCACATGCATTCCGGTGTCATAAGTCTCTCCATGGCGAACAAAACTCTGAAGTCCTCCGCCTGGAGTCGCATTCTTCTCAATGACGCTCACACGTACACCTTCCTTTGCAAGTATAGCTCCTGCAAACAAACCTCCAAGGCCTCCTCCTATTATCACTGCACTGGTTTCCATATTCATTAGTTTTTTCCGTTAATCTGTAGGTATAAGTCTTCTGCCCTCACCAGTGAGCCGCATGTGACAAGGGTGCCCACCATCACTCCTAGCATTCCATGGGAGTTTACATTCTGTCCGGCAAGAAACAGGTTCGGTATTTTCGTCATGTAAGGGACCCTTCCGGCCGGACCTGCATTTATATCTTTTGCCACTCCATACATCGCTCCTCCTTCAGTGCCGGTATAATCAACATAGGTAAGGGGAGTGGAGGTTGTATAACTTTCAACTTTGGATTTGAAGCCAGGGAAATGCTTCTCCAGGCTTTCAAGAAGACGCTCAGCACGCTCCCGCTTGAACTGTTCATAGGACTCTCCACGATGCATCACGGTGGTTCCTGCCCATTGTGAGACTTCGGAGATATTCATGTATGACAATATTACTCCGCTGCGTGCCCACTGCTGCCTGTCTTCACTGCACATGTGCATGTACAGGAAGCCCTTTGGCCATTGTGTATCTGTGTAATGTTCACAGTTCCAAGGCGTTCCGCAGTCATATCCGAAATAGTTCGTATTCATGTAAGGCATCATGCCTTCCTTGAATTTCAAATAGACGGCAAAGCCTCCGGCAGTCTGCGGAATACTGCTTATTCTGGTCCTGAAAGCAGGCCTGATCAGTTTTGTGTCAATCATTTCCAGCAATCTGTTCGGATGGACTGTGCTAATTATATAATCTGCTTT
>CAMCIE010000088.1 GCA_945874815.1 uncultured Bacteroidales bacterium | reverse complement strand
CGGAGATGGAAATCTCCCTGGATGTTGTTCCGAGGGCTTCCATAAGGTCGGTGGCGTTGTTCCTTGTGCGGCCGGTGGTACCGTAGCCCGGCATCGTCACTCCGACTATCCTGTCCCTTGACCATCCGAGCTTGTCGAAGGCCAGGGCGGTGACAATAAGGGCAAGAGTGCTGTCAAGCCCACCGGAAATGCCGATTACAGCCGTACGGCAGCTGATGTGGTCAAGCCTTGAAGCAAGGCCCATGACCTGAAGGGAAAGGATTTCGCGACATCTGTAGTCTAGGTCTGAAGCCGGAACGAAAGGATGGGGCTCAATCCGTCTGTATAACTTTTCGTAAAAGTCTGTTTTGCACGGATTTCCGAGAGGAATCCTGCTGTAAAGCCTGTCATAGGAAACGGCATCTGTTCCGTCCGGAGCAATGCATTTGAAAGTATTCTTCTGCCTTCTCTGGAAGTCAAGACGTTCTATGTCAATGTCAGCATATATTATAGATGACTCTGTCTGGAAACGTTCGTTTTCGGCGAGCTTCGATCCGTTTTCCCATATTGATGCAGATCCGCCATAAACGAGGTCCTGAGTGGATTCGCCGTAACCGGCTGAACTGTAGATATAAGCTGAAAGAGTGCGTGAGGAATGCTGGCAGAGAATGCCTTCCCTGTAGAGGTTTTTCATGAGCACCTCATTGCTTGCGGAAAGGTTTGCAATCACCTGGGCTCCTGCAACTGCATGGTAAGATGACGGCGGAATCGGGGTCCACATATCCTCGCATATTTCCACTGCAATCGTGGCTTTGCCGACTTGGAAAAGCATGTTCGGAGATATGTTGCATCGTTGTCCTGCATAACGGATTTCTGCCGTGAAGCCTTCCCGTACGCAATCCTTTCCGTTGCTGAGGAATCTTCCGTCACAACTGTTGTGAGGGTTGAGCAAGTCGCTTCCTGAGGCAAACCATCGGGCTTCATAGAATTCGTTGTAATTCGGGAGGTAGATTTTTGGTACGAGACCCTTGATGTTGCCATTGCGGATCACAGCTGCACAGTTATACAGTCTTCCCCTGAAAGGCACCGGCACACCTATAATGATAACGGTATCCTTGCCACGGCTGAATTCCATGACCTCCCTGACGCTTTCCTCGGCTTTTATCAGAAGCAGTTCCTGTCCGAACAGATCCGCACAAGTGTAACCTGTAACACATAGTTCAGGGAAGACGACCAAGGATGCACCTTGTTCATAAGCCTGCTTTGCCAACTGGCAAATTTCCAATGTATTGTGTTTCGTGTCAGCTACTCTTACCCTGGGAACCGCGGCAGCTGCACGGAAGAATCCGAAATCTTTGCTCTCTTTCATGATGCTTGTAATGAAATATGGATTGGTTCATGCGAGCCAATCCATATTCTGTAATTAAAGTTCTTCAAAATCAACATCGGTGAACGAACCACCTTCTTCTCTCGCCTCGTCACTGTCCTTTATGCAATTTGTCTTTATGTAGTTTATTACCTCTTCCAGTCCTTCGGCGAATTTCTCAAAATCTTCCTTATAAAGGAATATCTTGTGTTTGTCATAAGAAAAATGTCCGCTTGGGTCAACTTTACGCTTGCTCTCGGTGATTGTAAGGTAATAGTCGTTTCCTTTAGTCGCTTTGACATCAAAAAAGTAAGTACGTTTTCCGGCTCTTACTGGTTTTGACCAGATGTCCTCACCGGAACGCTCCTGAGCGTTAGCCCCATCAAAATCCTCACTATACATAGCTTATCTTTTTTTACTAAATCTCTACAAAGATAGGAATTATTCTGAAAAATGAATATATCTTTGCATAAAAATTCAACCAATTGTTATGCTTAACAGAAGAATATTAAGGATAAAAGCCTTCAAAGTCCTGTATGCCAATGCTTTGACTGAGAAGATGAGTTTGGCGGAAGCAGAGGTCCAGCTTGAGCAGTCCTGCGAGGCAACCAGAGATTTGTATCTTTTCATGCTCGGACTTGTCAGTCCTCTGACCAGGACGGCCGCTGAAAGGATAGAAGCCGCAAAGGGCAAATTCAACCCGACTGAGGAGGAAAGGAATCCGAATATGAAATTTGCAGAGAATGCTCTTGCCACACTTTTGGACAACGATGTCGATTTCCAGAAAATATATGCCAAGAAGAAATTTTCATGGGACCAGTATGACCTTCTGCTGAAGAAGATACTGACCAAGGTCCAGTCCAGCGACTATTATTCCGAGTACATGGCCTCTCCGAAGAAATCTCTTGCCGAAGACTGCCGTCTTTTCACCAGGATATTTGAGCAGGAGATAGATGAGTGCGAGGAAATCGAGCGTCTGCTGGAAGAAAAGTCCATCAACTGGAATGACGACCTCGGATATGCCCTGACCTGGTGCTGCCGCACATTCAAGTCACTCGCCGGCGGACAGCAATGGAAATTGCCTCCTCTGTATCAGAGCGACATGCTTGCCGGGTCGGATGTTGAAAGCGACAAGCTCTTCGTGAAGAAATTGCTCAGGTCTTCATTTGCAAACTATAAGAAATATTCCGGAATGATAGCTGAATCAGTCCAGGGATGGGAAAAAGACAGGCTTTTCTCAACCGATGTGGTTCTCATCGTCATGGGACTTGCAGAGGCTGTTTCTTTCCCGGAGATTCCGGTCAAGGTCACTCTCAACGAATATGTCGAGATTTCCAAATTCTTCGGTACCCCGAAGAGCCGTTCATTCGTAAACGGCATCCTCGATAACCTCGTCCAGAAGATGGTCCGCGACGGCGAAATCATCAAGACTGGAAAAGGGGTCAGATAATCCCGAATCAATGGATAACACTTTAATTATTATAGAAAAATGAACATTTTGTATTTATTGCCTGCTCAGGCAGCAGCTCCTCAGGCTGGAAGCAGCTGGTCCATGTGGATTATGCTTGCCCTTGTTTTCGTAGTCATGTGGTTTTTCATGATCCGTCCACAGAGAAAGCAGCAGAAGGAGCTCGATAATTTCCGTAAGTCTCTCAAGAAAGGCGACAAAGTCGTTACAATCGGTGGTATCTTCGGAACCGTTGTCGAGATCAGGGAGGAGTCAATCCTCATGGAAGTGGACAACAACGTTAAGATCCGCGTCAGCAAAAACGCGCTTGTAAAGGATTTTGCTGAGCAGCCGGGCAAATAGTCCGCGCTTCCAGTTCGAAGATGAAACAGCTGCTCAACAAGCTTCTTGAATCATTCCATATAAACGGGAGGGATTTTGCAGTCTTTCTGCTTGCCCTCCTGTTGGCGTTCAGTATCTGGATCATACATAATCTGTCGCTTAACTATACTGATTATCTGAAAGTTACCATTGTGTCAAAGTGCAATATCGACGGACATTCAGACAAATCGGCGAATAAGTGTGACGTGATAGCCAGATGCCGTACCAGGGGATATAATCTGATCAGGTCCAAGCTCAGGGAAGACAAGAAGGTTGTGGAGGTGGAATTCAACCCTGCCGTGATGGAATACGACTCCGCTGACATGTATTATGTGAAGTCGTCCGACCTTATGGAATATGCCCATCTTATATATGGCAACGATGTAAATGTCGATTATTTCATCACTGACACTCTGTTTTTCAGACATCCTGAAGTGAGGCATAAACGGGTGGCTGTCAATCCGGTACATTCGTTCACCTTTAAACAGCAATATATGGAAAGCGGCTCCATCGATCTTGTCCCCGATTCGGTGACGGTCTATGGTGAGGCTTTTCTTCTTGACAACATCACACAGGTCAACACAAAGGCCATAAGGCTGTATGACCTTGATTCCGATGAGCGTGGCCTTGTCCAGATTGAGTCTGTCAAAGGAATCAGGATGTCGGCATCCCAGGTAAGTTATTCTGTGGGAGTGACAAGATATGTCCAGATGAACTCAGTTGTTCCTGTTGTTGTGGATGATACTCCGGCAGGAAAGGAGGTGATTGTCGTGCCTTCATCGGTCCGGATGTCCCTGAAATGCAGATTTCCTATCGAATCCGATCCTTTCGAGAACATGACCGTCCACATTCCTTACAGTGACATCGCATCTTCATTGAGCGGAAAATATGCCGTGAAGATAGATATGCCGAAAGGGGTGCTGGATTATGATTCTGAACCTGCCATCATCCAATGTCTTGTTGAGGAAAGATGATGAGGGTCTGGATAGTGACAGGGGGCATCGGAAGCGGCAAGACCGAGGTGTGCAGGATATTGCACAGATTGGGCTATGTCTGCCAGTATGATTCCGATTCGAGAGTCAAGGCTTTGTATGACAGATATCCGGTACTTGTTGAAAGGATTGAAAATAGGCTCGGATGCAGCCTTAGGGATGAGAAGGGGTGTTTTGTGCCGTCATTGCTTGCCGGAAGGATATTCAGCGACAGGGCTGCCCTGGAGATGGTAGAAAGCCTTGTGTTCCCGGTTCTGATGCAGGACTTCAGTGAGTTTGCTTCAGGTGCGGAGGTTGTAATTTTCGAGTCTGCCACCATCCTTCAGAAGAGATATTTCGATGCTTTCGGCGACGATGTGATTTATGTCGATGCTCCTCAGCAGGTGAGGCTTGAAAGAGCCTGCAAGCGCGACGATCTTCCTGAAGAGAAGGTGCTTTCGAGGATGGAAAACCAAAGGCTTACACAGGATGAATGTGCACGGATAAGCTTCAGGATCGATTCGGACTGCAGCCTTGAAGAACTGGAACAAAGAGTCAGAGCCGTTGTCAGGCAGCTTGAAGATAAACAATTGATTGATAATTAGTAAAACAGAATAATTATAGTATGAAACCGAACATGAAAATCTTTGATATATTTTCGCCCAAGGGCGATATCAAATGATTTTCATCGTGAGAGTGAGCGATAGCGAACGGCTATCATACTCTCACAAAATTTTTATAAATGTAAAAATTTTTTGATAGTATGAAAACAGATCTTTCAAAAATTCTGACAGTATCAGGTCAGAGCGGACTTTTCCTTTATATATCACAGGCAAGAAACGGTGCCATCGTCGAGGCTCTTGCTGACAAGAAACGTACTTGCATCGGTATCACAAGCAAGATTACTTCCCTTGAGGATATTTCAATCTATACTGATGAGGAGGAAGTAAAGCTCAAACAGGTATTCCTCAACTTGAAAGAGGTGCTCGGCGATGCTGATGCTCCGTCTGCCAAATCAGATGCCGCACAGCTCAAGGCGCTCTTTGAGAAAGCCCTTCCGAACTATGACCGCGACAGATTCTACGTATCTCACATGAAGAAGGTCGTGGAGTGGTACAATGCACTGAAGAAATATGCTTCCCTCGACTTCGAAGATCATGATTCAGAATCACAGGAGCAGGAAGAAGCTGCACAGGAATAATGGCTGATTCAAAGAAAACACTTCAGACCCTCACCCTTGGCTGTTCGAAGAACAAGGTGGACACTGAACATATCCTTCCTTATGCAGAGTCTCTGTATGAGATTCTGCCTGAGGATGATATGACTGTGCATGCAGACGTGCTCCTTATCAACACATGCGGATTCATCGGGGATGCGAAGGAGGAATCCGTGAATGCCATCCTTGAGGCTGTCGAAAGAAAGAAAAGGGGAGAGGTAGGGCAGATTATAGTCTTCGGATGCCTTGCGCAGCGCTATGCCCATGAACTTCCCGAACTTATTCCAGAAGTGGACAAGTGGCTGGGTGCCAGGGATATAGTCTCTGTAATCAAGGCAATTGGAGCCGTTCCTGATTCAAAGGCAAATTCAGCACGCAGACTAACAGGCGCTTCGCATTATGCTTATCTGAAGATTTCCGAGGGCTGTGACAGGAGGTGCTCATATTGCGCGATACCTTTCATCCGCGGAGCTCATAAATCCGTTCCTATGGAAACCCTTGTGGAGGAGGCCCGGTCTCTTGCCGCCAAGGGTGTGAAGGAACTTATCATAATTGCTCAGGATACGACATATTACGGTCTGGACCTTTACCGCAGGAGGGCTCTTGCCGAGCTGCTTGAGAAGCTCTCTCAGGTGGAAGGAATCGAATGGATCCGCATCCATTATTCTTATCCGGCTTCATTCCCTGAGGATGTGCTTGACCAGATGGCAAACAATCCCAAGGTGTGCCGGTATATGGATATTCCTCTCCAGCATATTTCCGATAAAGTACTCGACAACATGCACAGGAATGTGGATGGTGCCTGGACAAGGGAGCTTATCCGCAAGATGCGCGAGGAGGTTCCCGGAGTCGTGCTGAGAACTACGATGATTGTCGGCCATCCGGGAGAAGGCGTGAAGGAGTTCAACGAACTTCTCGACTTCGTCAAAGAAGCCAGGATTGAAAGGCTCGGTGCATTCAAATATTCCGAGGAAGAGGGGACGTACGGGGCGGAGAATTTCCG
>CAMCIE010000087.1 GCA_945874815.1 uncultured Bacteroidales bacterium | reverse complement strand
ACAGCAGAAACAGCCAAATGGTACAGGGACGTATATCGCCGGTACAGAGATTATTCGATTGTAGCCACTGCACTCGTATATCTACTGCAAGTTATCGATGCCAACGTATTCTCATACATGCATGATTTCGAAGTGAGCGAAGACCTTACAATGAGCATAGAACCCGCCATATTGGCACCGGACAAAGCCTATGCCCTGAGGTCCTCAGGTCCGGCATACGGGCAGAATGCCTTCGGAGTCAGAATCGGCATCAGTTTCTGATACCGAAGATATAGTATTGACAAACAATTAATTACATGAAGCTAAGATATCTCGCGGCAATATTTGCCGCTATTATTTTCGTTGTGGACACTGCGGCCGCACCCGGGGAGAAAACGCTGCCGAAAAAGAAACTGCTCAAGGAAAACATCATGCTAAGGAAGCAGATGGATTCGCTCAGGCTGGAAATAGAAGCATATAAGGAACGCATGAGCCTTGATGACAGCATAGCCGAGCAAGTCAGGGATCTATACAATGACAACGAAGGCAAGAGTGCAGCCGGGCTGAATCCTGAAGACTATACTCCTGAGATTTCAGACAGCCTTCTCAGTCTCTGGTATCTGCACAAGATGACCAATACCGAAGAAATCGAAGGATATGACATGGACTCGGTTAAGTTCAGCTCCAACGTATCCGACCAGGTCTATATTGACAGGATCAAGGCCATGAATTCTTTCATCACCCTTCCCTACAACGATATAGTCAGGAATTACATCATCCTCTACTCAGAGAAACTTTCTGAAAAGATGTCAGATGTACTCGGCCTGTGCGAATACTACATGCCGATCTTCGACGAAATCTTCAACAAATATGAGATTCCGGAGGAACTGAAGGCCATGGCCGTGATTGAATCTGCAATGAATCCTCTTGCAGTTTCAAGGGCCGGCGCCAAAGGAATGTGGCAGTTCATGTACTCTACAGCCAAGCTTTATGGACTGAACATCAACTCATTCGTTGATGAAAGGATGGATCCTGTAAAGTCTGCCGATGCCGCGGCAAGATATCTCAAGGATTCCTACGCTATCTTCGGAGACTGGAACCTGGCCATTGCATCTTACAACTGCGGGGCCGGCAACGTGAACAAGGCAATCCGCAGAAGCGGAGGCAAAAGAGCATTCTGGGATATATGGCCATTCCTTCCAAGAGAGACCAGAGGATATGTCCCGGCCTTCGTCGGAGCCCTTTATACAATGTCATATTATAAGGAACACGGAATACGTCCCAACTCCATCCAGATGCCTGCCCATGTGGACACATTCAAGGTCAACAAAATGCTGCATTTCGGACAGATCAGCGAATTGACCGGAGCCCCTATGGACATCGTCAGGAACCTCAACCCGCAATACAGGCATGATATCATCCCTGGCAATGAACGGGAATATGTACTCAGACTCCCCTACACTTACACAAGTTCTTATATCGAGCACGAAGACAGCCTGCACACATACAAAGCTGATGTATTCTTCAATCCCGTCAACATAAAGAAAATTAAGGACGGAGGTGACGGAGAGCGCATTACATATAAGGTTAAAAGTGGAGACTATCTTGGAAAGATTGCTGCCCGATATGGGGTGAGCGTTGCCCAGATCAAAAGATGGAACAATCTGAGCAGCAACAATATACGAGTAGGCCAGAGGCTGACCATCTACCGTGGCGGCAAGGCGCCTGCATCGACTGCATCCAAGACTGCATCCACATCTTCAGGCCAGGCTTCCGCCAAAGCTGCCTCAAGTCAGACTGCTGCCAGCCAGACCACAGCAAAGTCAAGTCAGACTGCTGCCAGCCAGACCACAGCAAAGTCAAGTCAGGCATCCGCTCCGGCAAACGGTTCATATATCAACTATACCGTCAAGGATGGTGAATCCCTCTACATAATTGCCAAGAAATTCCCGGGAGTGAGCGCACAGAACATTATGGATTTCAACAAGATAGGGTCCAATATCAAACCTGGAATGGTGATCAGGATACCTAAACTCTGATCAGAACCGCCAATTCAACTGAACTTTAAGCTCGGCATTGCCGGGCTTTTTGTTTTGCATGAAAGGATAATCTGTCAGTGCGAGCCTCAGGTTCAGACTCCCCTTATTGGAGAACTTCCACCTGCTGGCAAGAGATGTCCATAATCCCCTTCCGCTGAAAGCAGGCACATTGAATGAACCCGGAGCATCCCTTTCATATACATATATCCTGTCATCCCAGCTGTCTATGCAAAACATCCCGAACCGAAGCCAGGCAGCAAGCGTGCTTCCCTTCCAGCCAATATCTGCATAGCCCAGAAGTCCGACTCCGTCACATTTCACCACATCAGCTCTCAAGGATGCGTAATATTCCATAAGCCGCCAGACAAGATCAGCACGAATTTCACCCCGAAGAGGCTTACCCCAGGTACGCACACGGCATGACGAAGTGAATTTCAGGGCAAACATCCTGTCTATCTGAATATTCCAAACCAATGACAGTTTAAGCTGGCGGCTCATCGGATCGTCTTTTGATTTGGGCTGAGGGAAATACGCACAGTCCAAAGAAAACGAACCCCTGTGCCGGCTCACAGATGAAAGATATTCATCATCACGTTCCAGCTCAACAGCCTTTCCAAAGGAGAAATCTCCGGAGAAAGTCGCTCCATGCTCATTCGAGCACTTGGTCAAAGAACGGGGAGCATTGCTCCTTGAAGCCTGATATTCAGAAGGATAATACCGGACTACGGCTCCAAGCCTCAAACCCTCACACGCTCTGCCAGTATATCCGATCAGGCCGGCGGGAGCCCTCGGGAGAAAATCGAAAGCCAATTCAGAGAAAATATTGTGCCCGCCAATGCACCATCTCTCCGACAATGAAACCTTTGCTTCCTTACATCTTTGTCCATTTCCCACTCCCCCAAAGGGCAAGGCATCAAGATAAGCGGAAAGGGCTATCTGGCCATTGTCCAGAAGATATGTGCAATCTGCAAAAGGCATCAGGTGCAGATCACTTGCCAAACCGGAAATGTTCCTGATACCGGGAAGGGCAAGTCCGCAACTTATGACGAATTTTCCGGGTGAATATCTTGCTGCGAGCCCTGTCAAGGTATAATTTGCTGAAAAAGAGGAAGATGTGACAAGTCCTGAAGGTCTGCGTTCCAATGAAGACACAGTGGAAATGCCGCTCATACCCATCCCGGTCCACAGAGCAAGTCCCTGTCCGAATCTGAGGCCGAACTCGCCTGCTATGATTTTCAGTCCAGACCTCCGACCTTCCCATGCAAGATATGCGGTCGCGGCTTTGGGATCGATTTTGTCTGAATATGTCTTGGACATGGCAATGCCCGCCGACCATCCCCAGGCAGTTTCAGCATTCAGTTTCACACCTGCGCTCCACCTGCTTCCTCCATCGAAAGACGGCTTCCATCCACCTCTGGCACAGACTTCCCCACAGAATCCCGCCCTTTTAGGTCCGACCGCTCCTGTGCGGATGGATATGAAAGGAGCCAGTCTGGCTGCAAAGTCCTTTCCAATTCCGTCTATGGCTGCCAGCTCCGTCATGGACATCACCTGCCCATGATTCTGAATATATGAAGCAATCGAGGCTGCCTGATATTGCGAGAACAATCCGGATTCGACCATCTTGGAAATGGAGGCCGCATTAATGTCCACAGGATGACGGATCAAAGCCTCCATTCTGTCCACATCATCCTCATCCAGCTGCTCGGCTGACACAGCTCCATAGAAAAAAGCGATTGCTTCCATCGGCTCATAATCCTGACCGTAAGCCGTCAGCGCCACTGAAATCAGCATCGCAGCAATAAAAATCTTTCTGCACATCCCTTTCATAACATATCCCCGTCTTTGACCGGATGAAGCAAAAATACACGGTAGAAGCCGATTATTTGTTGTTTTTCAAAAAACAACTCAAGATTTTTCTTTTTTAATAAGTTTTAAGTAATTTTGCGCATCTTTCTCAGGTTTGGCTTTGAGCGAAGCATTTATTAATATGGAACGTATAACTATTTTTGACAAGACTTTCAGGACATTTATTCCTTATGAAGAAATCACGGCGGCCATTGACAAAGTGGCTGACAAGATGAATGAAGATTTCAAGGACTGCGAGGATGTTCCCGTTCTGCTTTGCGTGCTCAACGGCTCGATAATGTTCACAAGCGAACTGATGAAAAGGCTGGATTTTGCCTGCCAGCTGGTATCCATTAAACTGACTTCCTATGAAGGAGTCAGCAGCACCGGCAGGGTCAAACAGGCCATGGGACTGACCGCTGATATCACAGGAAAGAGGGTTATAATAGTTGAGGATATCGTGGACACAGGCAACACAATAGTTGAACTCAAGGAAATCCTCAAGGAAAAGGGCGCAAAAGAAAGCATTGTCTGCACCCTGCTCCACAAGCCGGAAGCATGTCTCAAAGATCTTAAACTCGAATATATAGCCATCCCCATCCCTAATAAATTCATTGTCGGATTCGGTCTTGACTATAATGAACTCGGAAGAAATCTCAAAGACATATATGTCCTTGATGATGCTCAATGAGATTTTGGCACAGACAAGAAATCTTATAATTCCTAAACTCGAATTATATAATCGGACATGACAAAGTATTACATTCTTTTCGGGCCTCCGGGAGCCGGCAAAGGCACCCAGGCCACTGCAATGGTGGAGAGATACAATCTTCATCACATCTCCACAGGAGCACTTCTGCGCAAAGAAATTGCTGCAGGAACTGAACTCGGACTTAAGGCAAAGGAACTCATTGAGAACGGCTGCCTCGTTCCTGACGAAGTCGTTGAGGGTATGATTGAATCTGAATTCCGCACAATAAAAGGCGTGGATGGATTCCTTCTGGACGGATTTCCAAGGACGATTGCTCAGGCTGAATCACTTGATGCGCTGCTTTCCAAAACCGGCGAACAGGTAACGGCCACAGTATCAATCATGATTCCGGATGCAATGATTATGGAACGCATCAAGGGAAGGGCTCTCAAGGAAGGCCGCGCTGATGATGCAAGCGAAGAAATCATCAACAACCGCATCAGCACATATCATCAGCAGACTGAGCCGCTTATCAACTACTACAAGAATTCAGACAAATATCACGAAGTTGACGGCACCGGCAATATAGACCAGGTAAAAGAAAGCATCTTCGCTGTTATGGATAAGTTTTAGTAAAACAATATGGAGCGGGCATCATTCAACCTGCTCCATTATTTTTTTCGAAGGCCACAATCGAAACAAACACGAACCGATGATTTCACAGACAGATTTCACCTGTTACCTTTGCGCCCCGAAAACAAAAGGTAAAAGTTATGAAAGGTTTGTTAATTATCGCTTCATGCCTTGCAATGGCATTCGTACTTGAGTTTGTGGAGAAAGTTCGCACAATGAGAAAAGAAACACTCCGTGTTTCAAACAAACAGCCTGAGAATCTTCAGGAAGCACTCGAAAAGTATAAAAATCTGATGGAATAAACCACCGGCTGAGCCGGCAAAAGCTATAGGTATGGAACTAAGACAATTGAGATATTTTGTCAAGACAGCCCAGACTTTGAATTTCTCCGAGGCTGCAAGACTTCTCTTCGTAACTCAAAGTACACTGTCACAACAGATCAGACAGCTTGAACAGGAGTTGGGAAGCGACCTCTTCATCAGAGACAGCCATTCGGTTCAGCTTACCGAAAGCGGAGAACAGCTTCTGCCACTGGCCCAGCGCACGCTTCAGGATGCGGCTGCATGTCAGGACCGCATAAAGGACCTTCAGCAAATGCTGTCTGGCTCTCTGAACATCGGCATCACATACAGCTTTGCGCCCCTGCTCACCGAGACCGTGATGGAATTTCTGAAAATTTATCCGGGAGTCAAGCTGAACATTGTCTACAAAACAATGGAAGAGCTGATGGATCTTCTCCAGAAAAGGGAACTGGACTTCGTCCTTGCCTTCAAGCCTTCCAGACTTTATCCGGATATCGAATCCCACGTACTTTTCGACAATTGCCTGTCCATAATCGCAAGACGCGACCATCCCCTTGCTGACCGTGACTCTGTCACCCTCAATGACATCATGCCGTACAGCATCGCCATGCCGTCAAAGGGGCTGCAGGCCAGAAATGCTTTCGACAAAATGTTCCCCGGAGCAGCGGAACAATTGAAAATCAGAGTGGAACTGAACGATGCCAACGTAATGCTCGACCTGGTGAGAGGAAGCAATATGATAACCCTTCTTTCCTCTGCCGTACTCCAGTCCGCTGAAATGAAAGCTATCCCGATCGAAGTGCCTGACAATATTATGGAAGGCTGCGTGCATACTTTACACAAATCCTATCGCAAACGCGCCACCGAAGAGTTCATCAAGCTTCTGAGGGACTCCGTGGCAGTAAGAAAAAGAGCAAACTAC
>CAMCIE010000086.1 GCA_945874815.1 uncultured Bacteroidales bacterium | reverse complement strand
GTGATGACATAGGACTGAGGATTGGTCTGGTAGTCAGTGTCCGGAGCATCCGAGTAGATAGTTGCCTCGTATTTGCGTCCCTTCTCCAGGAAATCCATAGGAACTTTCACAGTACGCGCATTCTCGTCAGTAACACCGCCTACGAACCACTGTCCGTCTTTCTTGCCCTGACGTGCAGTGACGATGCAGTCGCCCGGTTCAGCGATAAGATATCTGGACTGGATCCAGTCAATGTCCACATCCTTGATGAACTGGAATGCATCCATATATCTTTCATAATGCTCAGGAAGGTCTGCAGCCATCTGAAGTGGAGAATAAAGCACGACATAAAGGCCGAGCTGGTTGGCGATGGTCGCATTCACCTTGGATGTGTTTCCTCCGTTTGTAACTTCAGCCATATCCATTACGAAAATACCAGGAGTATAGTCCATAGGACCACCGTTGAAACGGGTGAACGGAAGGATGGTGACATGATGAGGTTTGGTGCCTCCGAATGCTTGATACTCAGTACCTCTTGCAGATTCGTTGCCGATGAGGTTAGGGTAGGTGCGGCAAAGACCGGTAGGGCGTACTGCCTCGTGGGCATTTACCATGATCTTATGTTTCGCGGCCTCTGTCACTGCATATAGATAGTGATTTACCATCCACTGGCCATAGTGGTATTCACCGCGAGGAAGGATATCCCCCACATAACCGCTCTTCACAGCATTGTAGCCATAGTCATTCATGAGCTGATATGCCTTTTCCATGTGCCTTTCATAGTTGCGGACAGAAGAAGAGGTCTCATGATGCATCATGATTCTGACACCTTTTGAATGAGCATATTCGTTCAGAGCCTTGATGTCGAAATCAGGATATGGGGTGACAAAGTCGAAGACATAGTCCTTGCTGCAGTTCGCCCAGTCTTCCCAACCTTCGTTCCATCCCTCCACAAGCACCTGGCTGAAACCATGCTCAGCAGCGAAATCGATATATCTGCGTACCTTCTCGTTGTTTGCTGAATGTGTTCCATTAGGAGTGCTCTTTGAATAATCTGTCTTGCCAAGATGAACGGATGCATAGTCGTTGGTATATGCCCATGTGCCTTTGCCTGAAATCATTTCCCACCATACGCCGATGTATTTTACCGGCTGAATCCACGATACATCTTCATATGAGCAAGGCTCGTTGAGATTGAGAATCAGACGGGAAGCAAGCTGTGCTGTTGCACTTTGTGCCACCTGGATAGTCCTCCATGGTGTTGTGCAAGGTGTCTGCATATATCCTTTCCATCCCTGAGCATCAGGAGTAAGATGGGATGTGAAAGTGAGGGTCTGAGGGTTGAGGTCCAGGTGCATGCACGGATAGTTCACTAGGGCAGCTTCATGGATATTGATGTAAAGACCCTCGTCAGTACGCATCTGGAGGGAAGTCTGCACTGCATTGTCAGACCAAAGGGTCTGTGATGAGTTGCCGCAGACAGCTTCACGATATTTTGAACTGATTTCAGAAAGACGTGACTCTGTGAAGTCATATTCCTGAGTGTCGTAGTCTCCTGGAATCCACCATGCTGTGTGGTCTCCGTTCATTGCGAACTGTGTCATTTCTTCTTTAATGACGAAATAGTTGAGCCTTCTCTGGTATGGGAATTCATAGCGGAAACCGAGTCCGTCGTCATAAAGACGGAAACGGATAGTCATCTTTCTGTCGGTTGATTTCTGTACAAGATTGACTGTCAGTTCATTGTAATTGTTTCTGATGGATGCCTCTTCTCCCCATACAGGACTCCAGGTCTGGTCGAATGATGAGGTCTCGGAGCCTTCCAACGTAAATCCGTCATGGAAGGAATTTGCGCCAGCCGCATCTTTCTTGGTAATGGTGCCATTGTCTTCGAAGACGATTTCGCTGGCTTTGATGGTTCCGCGAAGCTCAAATCCGAGGTTGGAAGGAAGGATTACCTTGGTCTGTCCGCGATCAAGTGAGTACTGCGGCGTACCATCTTCTGCAATACGGAACTCCATTTTCAAGTTGCCGTCAGGTGAAGTGAGGGTAAGATTCTGTGCTGTGGCTTCAAATGAAAGCACTGATACACACACTGCTGCGATGCAGCTGAAGAATTTCAGTTTCATACGAATGTTTTGGTTACTGATAGGGAATTAATCGTTTTTACCGGCCATGGCCGGTTGGTCAATATATCCAGCGAATTTAATGAATTTCATTCAATATACCATAGCCTGATGCAGCTTCTGTACTATCCGAGCCGGCGATACAGTTCCACAGTCCTGGCGGCTTCTGCGGCATCATGTACCCGAAGGATGTCAGCCCCGCATTGCAGGGCCTTCAGATGAAGCACCTGGGTCTGGGCAAGGCTTTCTTCCGGCGTGATATTGAACAGCTTGTATATCATGCTTTTACGTGATACTCCGACAAGAGTTTTTATGCCTTCGGAAGAAAACCGTCCCGTAAGTAAGTCCATTTCCCGAAGCAACTGATAATTCTGGTCAGGCGTTTTGGCAAAACCAAAGCCCGGATCGAGAACCCATCTGCGGATTCCGTATCCGGAGGCCTTCTGGCTGAATGCCTCGAAATACCTGAGCACCTCTTCGGTAACGTTCCCGTAATTACATAAGCTCTGCATGGTCTTTGAGTTGCCCCTTTTGTGCATTGCGATGTATTCCAGGCCCATCTCTCCTACAAGAGGCAGCATGGCTGGGTCATCCTCGCCGGCTGATATATCATTGACTATCAATGTCTCCCTTGTCTTTTCCTCTCCGATGACGGCAGCCATGGCGACGAAGGCTTTTTCAATCACCGAAGCCCACCATGTGTCAATTGAAATCCTGACTCCCGGAAAAGCCAGCAGCAGGGCGCTCAGCGAAGGGGCTATCCTTTCCCATTCCACCTGCTCTCCGACTGGCTCCGAGCCCGGCCTTGTGGAGCAGGCTCCTATGTCTATGATGGTCGCCCCTTCGGAGATCAGCTTCCCGGCGCGGGTGACCGCATTTTCCGATGTCTTGTCCAAAGCGCTGCTGCTGAGGCATCTGCTGTCTGCAAAATATGAATCGTCAGTAAGATTGACGATTCCCATGATATCTATTTTTCTTTGTATATCCATTATATGCCTTGTTTTTCCCTCAAATATAAACAAAAATGTCTAATTTTGTCCAGATAACAAATGACCGAAAACCAATTGTCTATGCTCACAGTCATTGAAGGCCTGGACGGATCAGGAAAATCCACCCAGGTCAGAAAATTGAAAAAATACCTTGAAAGTATTTCAGAATCATTGGAATATATCCATTTCCCAAGATATGATGCTCCTGTTTACGGAGACCTTATAAGCCGTTTTCTCCGTGGAGATTTCGGTGACAACAACAGTGTGCATCCCCAGCTGGTTGCTTTGCTTTTCGCCGAGGACAGACATGCTGCGGCAGACCAGATGAAGCAAACCCTCCAGAGGGGAGGCTCAATCCTTCTTGACAGATATGTTTATTCGAACATCGCCTATCAGTGCGCCAAACTTGCGGATGAGGAACAGGCTCTGGCTTTGCGTGAATGGATATTCAATACCGAATATGGTGACTTTGGCCTGCCGGTGCCGGATTTGAACATTTTCCTGGATGTTCCGATTGATTTCGTTGAATCGAAATTGACTTCGAACCGTGCCGGTTCTGACAGAGAATACCTTGAAGGACAGAAAGATATACATGAGGCTGACATTGAATTCCAGAAAAAAGTCATGGCAATTTATCGCCGTCAGTGTGAACTTGAACCCAAGTACATAAGGATAGACTGCTCTGATGATTATGGATTCATGCTTGCGCCAAATGATATATTCGAGAAGATCAAAACGGTGGTGGATAACGCCATAAATGCTTCAAAATGATATATATAGCTGAAAGGGCAAGACGTGCCTGCGCATTCCTTTTCGGAATGGTTTACATGCTATCGGGCATAACCAAACTCCTCGATCCGGTCGGAGCTTCACTTGTCATGGATGCTTACTTTGACTTTCTGCATCTTGGCTTCCTGTCTTTCGCTGCCAAGCCTCTCGGGGTGTTCATGGCCTTTCTTGAAACTCTTGTGGGAGTGGTACTGATGACGGGAGTCTGGCGAAAAATCGGTGCAATGGCAGCTTTCGGCCTGCACGGGTTCTTTACCCTGATTACGATAATTCTTGTGATTTTCAAACCGGACATGGACTGCGGTTGCTTCGGAGAAGCCATGAGCCTGTCCCATACGGCAAGTCTTGTCAAGAATATTTGCCTTCTGCTTCTGCTTGTGGCGGCCTTCATTCCTTTCCGTGACCTGGGACTGCCGACAAAGAAGAAATATGTCTCTTTCGGCCTTGTGATGCTTTCCATCATGGCCTTTGCGATATGGTCATGGCTAAGCATACCTTTGGTTGACTATACTGATTTTGCTCCGGGAACGATGCTCTGCGCCTCGGACCACGCAAATGCAGGAGAAGAAGAAATGTTCGAATCCCAATTCATCTACGAGAAAGACGGGGAGGAAAGGGCATTTACACTGGACGACCTGCCAGATTCGACATGGACATTCGTCCAGACCCGGACGGTCCGCATTGATGGCCGTAAGGAAGCAGTCTTTTCTTTTTCAGACATTGATGGCCAGTACCACGATGAACTTGCAACGGAGGGGCAGGTGATGCTGGTCACCGCATACAGCCGGAAGGGACTTGACTGGACAAGAATTGCAGATTTCGTGGATGTATCCCAAAACTTAGGCTTCAATCCTTTGGTTGTTGTCTCAGGCAATGTCGATGTTCCGGCAGATATGGTCGCTTACAGGACAGACTATAAGACAGCTGTCACCATCAACCGTTCCAACGGGGGAGTGACATATATAAACAATGGCCAGATCATCACAAAATGGCCGGCGCGTTCCATGCCTGATACGGATACCCTTGCAGAAACCTATGTGGATGACGAAACGGAAATTCTCGAGGAACATTCATCCCGTCGCCGTCTTCTCTACCATTGTTTCCGCCTTTTCCTTTTTGCCGTCATTCTTCTGGTATAAACTGGTAAAAATAATAAAGGGACTGACTTAACGGTCAGCCCCTTTTTATCAGTATGTGTCCGGCAAAGCCGGAAGACATCAGAGTGTACGTTTGATTTCGATGATATTGTAAGCCTCGACAACGTCACCGATCTTGATGTCGTTGTAGCCCTGGATGTTCAGACCGCAATCCATTCCGGAAGCAACCTCCTTGACATCATCCTTGAACCTCTTGAGTGAACCGAGCTCACCGGTGTAAACCACGATTCCGTCACGGATTACGCGTACCTTCGCAGTCCTCTGAAGTTTACCCTCGCGCACGATACAACCTGCAATAGTTCCGACCTTGGAAATCTTGAAGGTCTCCTGCACCTCTGCAGTAGCTGTAACCTCTTCCTTCTGCTCAGGCTCAAGCATACCTTCGATACCGCTCTTGAGTTCATTGATACAGTCGTAGATGACAGAGTAAAGACGAATCTCGATTTCTTCTTTCTCAGCCAACTTGCGGGCTGAAGTCATAGGACGAACCTGGAAACCGATGATGATTGCGTCAGACGCCGCAGCAAGAAGGATATCCGACTCGGAAATCGCACCTACAGCCTTGTGGATTACGTTTACGCGAACCTCCTCGGTAGAAAGCTTGATGATGGAGTCTGAAAGCGCCTCTACAGAACCGTCCACGTCACCTTTGACAATGACATTGAGTTCCTTGAAGTTTCCGATGGCAATACGTCTTCCAATCTCTTCGAGAGTCATGTGCTTCTGGGTCTTGATGCCCTGAATGCGGATGAGCTGCTCCCTCTTGTTTGCAATGTCCTTGGCCTCTTTCTCGTCAGCCATCACATTGAAGGTCTCACCTGCGGTCGGAGCTCCGTTAAGACCGAGAACTGAAACCGGAGTGGAAGGACCTGCCTCCTCGACTTTCTGTCCGCGCTCGTTGAACATCGCTTTCACACGGCCGGTGTAGCAGCCGCTGAGCATGATGTCTCCCACATGAAGTGTTCCGCTCTGGACAAGAATAGTGGCAAGATATCCGCGTCCCTTGTCGAGAGACGATTCGATTACGGCTCCTGAAGCCCTGCGGTGAGGGTTGGCCTTGAGCTCAAGCAAGTCAGCCTCAAGCAGAACCTTCTCAAGAAGCTTGTCCACATTGATACCTTTCTTTGCGGAAATCTCCTGGCACTGGTATTTTCCACCCCAGTCTTCCACGAGAATATTCATGTTGGCAAGCTGCTCACGTATCTTGTCAGGGTTGGCACCTGGCTTATCTATCTTGTTGATTGCGAATACCATAGGTACACCTGCCGCCTGTGCGTGGTTGATAGCCTCGACTGTCTGAGGCATTATGGCGTCATCGGCAGCGATGATGATGATTGCAAGGTCGGTCATCTTCGCACCACGGGCACGCATCGCCGTGAACGCCTCGTGGCCCGGAGTATCAAGGAAGGTGATTCGTCTT
>CAMCIE010000085.1 GCA_945874815.1 uncultured Bacteroidales bacterium | reverse complement strand
CGGAGCAATCGAAAAACTATACGAAGGTACCCGTTACAAACCTTTCGAGAGTTCATGGTTCGAGACTGAAGGCAAGGCGTTTGCAGGCTCACATTCAAAACTTTTCCTCGAAGGCATAGATTTCGACCTCACATATTTTCCACTGAAACACCTTGGTTATAAATGTGTTACAGCTGTCACCGGAGAATTGTATGCCGAGTTTTCACACCCGCGTACAATGGATATAAGGCTGGGAGTTTCTTCAAAGCTGGACTTCAGACACATTAAGGAACTTTGGGAAGGAATCATTGCTGCTGCCTCTGAGCACGGATACAGACAGGTCACACTCGACCTGACCCCATCACCGAATGGTCTGGCCATCAGTGTAAGCTCATCAGGAGAAACTTCCCTTCTGATGGCTAAAAGACGTCCTGCGGCAAAGAGCATGGACCTGATTTGCATTTCGGACAATCTCGGTGCCGCCTATCTTGGCTTCCAGATACTTGAAAAGGAAAAACAAGCCTTCATAAAAAGCGGGGAAACCCACCAGAAGGCAGATATGGAGAAATACAAGAATCTGGTCGGAGCATATCTCAAACCACAGATAAACCCTGGTATCATCAGCCAGATGGAAGACTCCGGAATAATGCCGTCATTCGGCTATCTGGTCAACCGTGGCCTTGCTGACACCATACGCCGTCTCACCAGGGACAGCGGATTCGGAGCCAAGATTTACGTGGACAAACTTCCATTCGCCGGGAAAACCTTCGAAACAGCGAAAGAACTCGGCACCGACCCAATGACAGCCGCCCTCAACGGTGGAGAAGATTACAGGCTGCTCTTCACCATCCCGATCGGATACCACGACAAATTCCGCCACGACTTCCAGACATTCGACATCATCGGCCACCTCGCGAAGCCGGATGTAGGTGCCGTCATCGTCACCCCTGACGGTGTTGAACTCCCAATCAAGGCACAAGGGTGGTTATAATTTATGATTTTTAGTGATTTTTTGTTGTTTATCGTAAAATAATCTATATATTTGCGGTACTAACAATTAAAAATCACTAAAGATGACTGAATGGTGGACCTCACTTGACCTCTTCATGAAGATCCTTTGGAGCATTGCCATTGCTACCTCACTGATCTTCATCATTGAAACCATCCTTACCTTCATAGGTATCGATCATGAAATTGATGCTGATTTCGACACCAGCATGGACGGCGGTTTTGAATCAGAACCGTCAATGAATCTCTACACCTTCCGCAATCTGGTGAACTTCCTGCTGGGAATGAGCTGGACTGCCATCCTCCTGAAAGAAAAGATAGCTTCAACGGCATTGCTCATGGTCATCGCAGTCGCTGTCGGAGTGATGCTTGTCGCCGCCGTGATGTATATGTTCAAATGGTTGAGCAAGATGCAGCAGAGCGGAAATATTGACGTATATAAATGTGCCGTGGGATGTATCGGAAAAGTATATCTGACCATTCCGGCAGAGCGCAAGGGCGCAGGAAAAGTCCAGATTACCATCAACAATTCCGTCAGGGAATACGATGCACTCACAGATTCGGAAAACAGCCTCAAGACAGGCTCGTCCATCAAAGTAGTTGAGGTTCTGGATCCTTCAACTCTCCTTGTAGAAGAAATGAATTCATTAATCATCTAATAATCAATTGTCATGCAGCCTATTTACATTATCGTAATCGCCGTGTTCGTACTGGTGGTTACTCTTGCAGCCATTTTAAGACGCTACAAACGATGTCCTTCGGACAAAATCCTTGTCATATATGGTAAGACCGGAAAGAACAAAACTGGCGGAGTATCCTCCGCAAGGTGCGTACACGGAGGTGCAGCCTTCATCTGGCCTGTTTTCCAGAGCTATGCATTCCTTGACCTGAAACCTATTTCAATCGAGTGCAACCTGACCAATGCCCTCAGTAAGCAGAATATCCGCGTTGACGTACCTTGCCGGTTCACGGTGGGTATTTCGACTGAGCCCGAGAACATGACCAATGCAGCTGAAAGGCTCCTTGGTCTGAGCATAGAAAACATTCAGAACATCGCCACTGATATCCTCTTCGGTCAGCTCCGTCTGGTGATTGCCACCATGGACATCGAGGAAATCAACTCCGACAGGGACAAGTTCCTTGCAAATGTCAGCATGAACGTCGAGGCTGAGTTGAAGAAAATCGGTCTCAAGCTCATCAACGTGAACGTAACGGATATCCGTGACGAGTCCGGCTATATCGAGGCTCTCGGTAAGGAAGCTGCCGCCAAGGCCATCAACGATGCCAAGAAAAGCGTTGCTGAGCAGAACCGTTTCGGTGAGATCGGAAAGGCTGAGGCAGACAGGGATAAGGATATCAGGATTGCCGAGACTCTCAGGGATACCCGTATTTGTACCGCAGATGCCAATGCAAAGGCCGTAGAGGGCGAGAACAACTCCAAGATAGCCATTGCCGCATCCGACGCAATAAGACGCGAAAAAGAGGCTGAATCTGCCCGTATAGCGATAGCTGCGGAGAAGGTTCAGGCTGCAAAGGCCCTCGAAGAGGCTTACAAGTCTGAAAGGGATGCCGAAATTGCCCGTGCTGAAAGGGAAAAGGCAACCCAGCAGGCCAATGTAGTGGTGCCTGCCCAGATTGAAAAGGAGAAAGCCATCATCGACGCGGAAGCCGAGGCAGAGAAAATCCGCAGGCTGGCAAAGGGTGAGGCTGATGCAATCTACGCTAAGATGGATGCACAGGCCCGCGGTATGCTGGAAATTCTCTCAAAACAGGCAGAAGGTTTCAACCAGCTCGTTTCTGCAGCTGCAGGTGATCCTCAGAAAGCTGTCCTGATGCTCATTGCCGACAAACTTCCTGACCTTGTCAAGACTCAGGTTGAAGCTGTCAAAGGCATAAAGATAGACAAGGTTACCGTTTGGGACGGAAACGGCACCAAAGACGGTAAAACAGCCACTTCCAACTTCATTTCAGGTATGATGAAGTCGGTTCCTCCTCTTGAAGAGCTCTTCAATATGGCCGGTATGAGCCTTCCTTCTTATCTTAAAGGAACAGCGGCAGAAGAGCAGACTGCCAGCGTGGAAGAAAGTGAAACTAAGTAATGACATTATGCCTATTGTAGTAAACATAGATGTGATGCTTGCACGCAGGAAGTTATCTTCAGGAGAACTTGCCGAAAAGATCGGTATCTCGGCTACGAATCTGTCAATCCTTAAAACAGGAAAGGCGAAGGCCGTGCGTTTCAGCACCCTTGAAGCCATTTGCAAGGCACTGGATTGCCAGCCTGGAGATATCCTGGAATACGTACCGGAAACCGCAACGGATTGAAAATAGCAAGGACGCTGTCCTTAACGGAAAAACCCGCGAGCAGCAGGAATCGTATCCTGCACTCGCGGGTTTATTTTAAAGCAATGGTCTCCCCTATTTGAAAAGATTCAGCACTGATGTGACTGATGAAGCTATTTCGGAAGCATTTTCCACACCCTTGCTTGTTGAAGCAGTTGAAGAAGAAGCTCCGTTTACAAGAGAAGAAAGATCGACGTTATTGACGATATTGCTCAAACCGCTCATTACAGAGCTGGAATTGGTCTTATTCACCAAATTGTTCGAACCTTTCACAAGTCCTGTTGCAAAATCTTTATAGAACTGAGACTTATCAGTTGATTATTTAAGTTTCTTAAGGATGTTGCTGAGGTTGACTTCCTTGCCGATTATTGCATTGAGGTCCTCAATCCTGACGCGCTCCTGAGCCATGCTGTCACGGTGACGGATGGTAACGCAACCGTCTTCGAGTGAATCGTGGTCAACTGTCACGCAGAAAGGAGTACCGATTGCATCCTGACGGCGATACCTCTTTCCGATTGAATCCTTTTCGTCATACTGGCAGTTATAGTCATATTTGAGGTCATCCATGATCTTCTGGGCAAGGTCAACCAGTTCCTGATTGTTCTTCAGAAGAGGCATTACGGCAACCTTTACCGGTGCAAGAGGTGCAGGAATGCTGAGCACTACCCTGCTCTCTCCATTTTCAAGCTGCTCTTCCTTGTATGAGTTTGACAGCACTGCAAGCACCATACGGTCAACTCCGATAGAAGTCTCGACAACATAAGGAGTGTAGCTCTCACCTATTTCAGGATCGAAATACTCAATCTTCTTTCCTGAGAATTTCTGGTGGTTGCCAAGGTCGAAATCGGTACGTGAGTGGATACCTTCAAGCTCCTTGAATCCGAACGGAAAGCGGAATTCGATATCCGTTGCAGCGTTTGCATAGTGAGCAAGTTTGTCGTGATCGTGGAAACGATAGTTGTCATCACCCATTCCAAGAGCCTTGTGCCATGCAAGACGGTTTTCTTTCCATTTTGCAAACCAGTCGAGTTCAGTACCAGGCTTGATGAAGAACTGCATTTCCATCTGCTCGAACTCCCTCATGCGGAAGATGAACTGACGTGCTACAATCTCGTTACGGAAAGCCTTACCAATCTGGGCAATACCGAACGGTATCTTCATACGGCCTGTTTTCTGGACATTGAGATAGTTGACGAAAATACCCTGTGCAGTCTCAGGACGAAGATAGATAGTGCTTGCACCCTCGGCTGTACTTCCCATAGAAGTGCTGAACATAAGGTTGAACTGACGCACCTCAGTCCAGTTCTTGGTACCGGAAATAGGACATACAATCTCACAGTCGATGATAATCTGACGGAGAGCCTCAAGGTCGTTGGCATTGAGAGCATCCGCCATTCTCTTCTTCACCTCTGCAATCTTGGCATTGTTGCGGATGCAGTTAGGATTGGTCTCGATGAATTTGGCCTCATCGAAAGCCTCGCCGAATTTCTTCTTGCCTTTCTCCACATCCTTGCGGATTTTGTCCTCAAGTTTTCCGATATAATCCTCAATCAGCACATCAGCTCTGTATCTCTTTTTAGAGTCTTTATTGTCGATGAGAGGATCGTTGAATGCTCCGACATGTCCTGATGCCTCCCAGATTTTAGGATGCATGAAAATGGCTGAATCGATTCCGACGATATTCTCGTGGAGTCTTGTCATAGCCTCCCACCAATATCTCTTGATGTTGTTCTTAAGTTCTACACCCATCTGGCCATAATCATAAACGGCTCCGAGTCCATCATAAATCTCACTTGAAGGGAAGATGAAACCATATTCCTTACAGTGAGCAACCAGAATTTTGAAGAGTTCTTCCTGTGTCATAATAATATCATTTATATAATTAATAATCAATTAAATATCTCTGGAAAAGCATCGATAACTGACCCCGTTGCCACCTCCCTCAAAGGAACCATTACGAAATCCCTCAAATGCATAAGTCTGTGAGGTACAGTCAGTTTTTTATTCTCAATCCTTTCTTTTCCAAGGAACAAAATATCAATGTCAATTATCCTCGAAGAATATATCCTGTTACCATATCCGTCATATTGTACTTTGGAGATTCTTCCAAGCTCAGCCTCAATTCCCTTGCAAATATCAAGTATTGCTTCACCGGCTTTCTCCGAATCAAAAACCATGGGGAAATCAAGTTCATATACCACCACGGCATTGATGAATTTCTCGTCACATTCAAATCCCCATGGCTCCGTCTCAATCAAAGAGGAAAGCCTTGAATATGGCACCTTGAAAGCCTTGTCAAGGCAGTCCAAAGCCCTCAGGATATTTTCCTTCCTGTCCCCGAGATTGGAACCAAGCGACAAATATAACAGAATTTTCTTCATTATTCCTCAGTCCTCATCAAGCCCCAGTTCAACAAGGGCCTCCTCAGACATCCTGCTTTTATCCCATACCGGCTCAAAAACCAGTTCAATCGTAGCAGTAACCACCCCTGGCACATCTTCAATTGCAGATTTCACCTGATCCACCACATAATCGGCCATAGGACAGTTAGGTGCTGTAAGAGTCATCTGGATGAAAACATTATGTCCTTCATCCACTTTAATCTCATAAATAAGTCCGAGATCATATATGTTCACCGGTATCTCAGGGTCATAGACCTGCCTGAGAGCCATAATTATATCTCTTTCTAAACTTGGCATAAAACGATATTATTTATTCTCCTGAGCCACCTGACGGATTTTCGCAATCATCGACACGAGTCCGTTGGCACGTGTAGGAGAAAGATTTTCTTTCAATCCAATTTTTTCTACAACAGAAAAGTCAGAAGAAGCAATCTCAGATGGAGTCCTGCCAGAATAAATGCTTATAAGAAGAGAGATGATTCCCTTTGTGATTATCGCATCGCTGTCCGCCTGGAAAAAGACTTTTCCGTCTTGTACATAATAATCAAGCCACACCCTGGACTGGCATCCTTTGATGAGTTTGTCATCGGTCTTTGCCGACTGAGGATATTCGCTGAGGTTCTTTCCAAGCTCGATAAGGTACTCGTATTTGTCCAGCCACTCATCGTAAATTGAAAATTCCTCAATAACGGCATTCTCAGCCTCCTGCAATGTCATATTATCGTACATATTAACTTAACATATTTATCGCCCTGTTCAGGCAT
>CAMCIE010000084.1 GCA_945874815.1 uncultured Bacteroidales bacterium | reverse complement strand
TGCGCTGCAGAAGAAGACGGTTATATTGCTGAAGGGCAGACAGATAGCCCTTGTCCATCTGCGACAGCACCGAGTTGACGAAACGTCTGCGTTCCTCACCTGAGTCGCTCACCATCGTGCTGTCCGACGGAGAAACCAGCACTATGGGCAGGGTGCCAATATGTTCCGATACCCTGGAATAAGGTTTGTCGTCGCGACGGAGCTTTTTGTCGCCTTTGGCGTTGACTTTCAATGAGAAGCGGCTGGATAATCCGTTGTCCATCCTGTACGTGGCGGACATGGAGAATTCATCGGTGCCATGACGGAAATTGAACCTGTCGGATGTGGAGAAGGCGCTTTTAGTCATTGACATATAATATATTGCATCCAGAAGATTGGTTTTGCCTTCCCCGTTGTTCCCGCTTATGCAATTGATATTGGGCGAGAATTCCAGTTCCTGCATCTGAATATTCCGGAAATCGGATATGACTATTTTCTCCAATAATGGCATCTGTCCAGGTTTAGTTTTATCCACACAAAGATATATATTTTCTGCCGAATGGCAATTTATTTCTTTAACTTTGCCCTCGCTTTGCGAAAAGCATTATGTAATGATATGAGACGGATTTTTTTATTTTTAACCTTAATTCTTGTATCGGCAGCCCTGTTTCCGGCAACGGCCCAGAAAACACAAAGGGACAGCGATACGGCTTTGACAGAGGAAAAGCACGACACAATCACGGAATCCATAATAACGGCCCTGGCCGACAAACGGATGAACTCCACCCAGACAGGTCTCAAACGCATAAACAGCAAGGACCTCAACTCCGGATTCGCCCTTTTCAGCACTCCCGATGTCATTAAGACACTCCAGATGATGCCGGGCGTTTCTTCCGGCACCGAACTCCTTTCGGGCTTCTATGTCCATGGCGGCGACGGCAGCGACAACCTCTTCCTCCTCGACGGCGTTCCCGTTTATCAGGTCAGCCACCTGCTCGGTCTGTTTTCATCGTTCAACACCGATGTAATAGACAATATGGATTTCTACAAAAGCGGTTTCCCGGCAAGATATGGCTCAAAGCTTTCTTCCATCGTGGACGTAACTACCCGTGACGGGGATTTCGAGAAGATTCACGGTACATTCGCAGTCGGTCTGATTGATGGAAGATTCCAGCTGGAAGGTCCCCTTTGGAAAGGCAGGACCTCATTCAACATTGGTTTGAGAAGGACATGGACAGAAGTGCTCACACTCCCCTTTTTCGCCATCTTCAATGTGCTGAACAAACCGGATAAACAGAATGCAAGATATGCATTCACTGACCTGAATGTCTCTGTTTCGCATCGGTTCAGCAAGAATAACGTACTTTCCGGACATTTCTACACCGGCAACGATGTCCTGAGATATAAAAATCTCAACATACAGGAATGGTATGATTCGGAGAACAAGTACAACAGGCAGGAAAACATTGTCAGCATGGGTATGAGCTGGGGAAATGTCCTGGGTTCCCTGAACTGGAAGTGGGACTTCTCCAATAAGCTGACAATGAAGAACATACTCTATTACAGCGGCTCTCTTTCAAAGATTTCGTATTCTTTCGAGGAAACCAATCAGGACAATGTTTACACCAAGGCAGGCGAATACTACAATTCAGATGTCCACAATATCGGGCTTAAGTCAGACTGGTTCCATGAACTCACCCCGAATCACAAACTCAGGTATGGAGCCACCCTCCAATATCATCTCTACTGTCCGGATGCAACGGCCCAGTCATATATGAAATCAGAGTCGGTCAGCATGACAAAAGTAGCCTATGCGGATTCTCTGAGATACAATTCCGTCGAGGCAGCCATCTATGCCGAGGACGAAATCAACATAACCGATGCTTTCTCGGCCAATGCCGGCCTTCGCTACGCCCTATATTGCAATTCAGGTAAGACATGGCATTCGGCAGAGCCACGCCTTGCATTGAAATATGCTTTCAATGAAGCAGTTACGGCCAAGGCATCATATACGTGGATGAGCCAGCCGGCACATCTTATTTCGTCGCTGTACATCGATCTCCCGACCAATGCATGGCTCCCGTCCACTTCGAAGGTCAGACCCTCGCGTTCGCAGGAAGTGGCAGCCGGAATATATACAAACCTCCCTCACAACATCCACCTGAATGTCGAGGGATGGTACAAGCACATGTACAACCTTCTTGAATATGCCGGCTCTTACAGCGCATTCCCGCCATTGACCGGATGGGAGGATTGCTACAAATCAGGCCAGGGGCGTTCATGGGGAGCCGAACTGGACTTCGGCTACGATGACGGAAAGACTGAAGTGAATGTATATTATACACTTATGTGGTCACAAAGGAAGTTCGAAGATTTCTATCCCGGCTGGTTCAGGGACAGGAACGACAACCGTCATAAGCTGACTTTGATGGCAAAGCATAAATTCACAAAACGCTTCGAGATTTACGGAGCATGGAACTGGCACAGCGGCAACTGGGTCACCATGGCGACTCACCAGACTGAGGATAAGTCCGTTCAGGTTTTCCTTGAGCCGAACAATATCCGGCTGCCTGATTATCACAGGCTTGACGTAGGACTCAATTTCATCAGGAAGACAAAGAGGGGCAATACAAGCATTTGGAATCTGAGCATTTACAATGCATATTGCAGGCTTAACCCTATCACGGCCTATGTATCGCAAGTGCAGTTGAGTGACAAAGTAGTGGCATATTATGGCAACAGCATCGGCATTATTCCGATTGTTCCTACATTCAGTTACACCTTAAAGTTTTGATAATATGAGACTTAAATTATATATATCCCTCATTCTGCCTTTATGCGTTGTTTCCTGCATGCGGCCTTTTGACCTGAAACTCGACGACAATCCTGTCATTTATCTGGAGTCATATCCTGGAATTGATGATGTGGTGGCATTCAGGGTTCTGCCGGCTTATTCCTACTCAAATACGGCCTCAAAGCCGGAGTTCAGGCCAGAGATTGTCTTTACTGTCAATGGCAAGCAGGTTCCGGTGGTTCCGAACACAGGACAGAAGGTTGACGGAGACTATCCTGAGTCTTACTATATTGCTGATTATAAAGTCGTTCCTGGTGATAAGCTGAGCGTGGAGGTGTCTTCCGAGGGCTTCCACAGCATTTCAGCTGAGACGGTGATTCCTGCATATTTTCCGGAAAGTTATCCTGACAGGAAGATTGATTACCGGAGGGAAGATTTCATTGACAGGAAACTGAATATTCTGTATATTTCTGTTGACAAGCTTCCTGACATGGCTTATGGCTATGGCGTCCAGCTGGTTGAGGAAACGACTTATTTCCTGCCTTCGGAACAGAGGACTGATGTCAGCGTTTATACAGGAAGGCAGATTTCGGATTTCTATGACATGGCTCCTCAGTCCTTTGATGGCAAGGTTATTCCATTCAATGGTCATCTGATGTCGGTATGGAACGCCTCCCAGACCGAGGTTTCTCCTTACAAGATGTCCCTTGTACTAAATTCATACGATTTTTCAGAGATGCAAAATTCCTATGAATCGTTTTTTGTGACTGAGGGAAAAGATGTCATGTATGATGATTATGGCAATCCTATGGGTGAATATGAATTCCGCAGCCGCAACAAGATTATCTTATATACTTTGAGCGGTGAATTCTATAAATTCGCTATGGCTCAAGAACTTAAAGACTCTAATTCAGATTTTATACCGGGGCTGGCTCCGTCGAATTTCTGCTATTCGAACATAAAGGACGGCTACGGCGTTTTTGCAGGAATAACATGCACCGAAACGGACTGGATTACTCCTGAGTTCATTGAAAGGAATAAATAATCATGAAAGCGGACAAGAAATTTTCTGATAGTATGACAAGAATGGTTTTTGCAGCCTTGGCGGCTATGATGATATTAAGCGGATGCAGATACAATCCGCTTTACGATGGACAGGAGTTCCGTCTGTACTGTTCTGAATTCGGGCTTTTCGAAAAGGACGGGGCGGACGTTTTCATTCCCGTGGAATACGAAAAGCCGTTGGTGCTGGAGTGTTATGGAGGCAAGGGGAAGTCACATTCTGTTACAATCCAGGACCCTTCATTGCTTGATTATTCATACAGCAAGACTTCCGTGAAGTATGAGCTTCTGGACGACGCGGATATCCGTCCGGCATCTGTCACCTTGTTACCTAAAAAGTTGGGTGACACAGTCATAACTGTTTCTGACGACAATGGCGGAGGTTCAATTGCTGTAAACGTACATATATGCCAGGCATACAAGGTGCTTGTTGTCACGGACAGTCACAACAGCTATGAGCCGGGGACGGTCCTGGCATTCAAATACGGCGGTATTGACGATGTGGTCAGTTTCTGCAGGAAGAACAATCCTGACGGGGGGTCTTACCATGACAACAGGCCTATGGATATGGAACATATTGTTGACGGGAAATACAGGTTTGTCCCTTCGGATAATACTGTGATTCTGGAACTTAGCTATGAAGCTGACAGCAACGGCCAGCCTTGCAGGGGCGGCATGATGACCGACAAGAGGTTCAAGGTCAAGTTCTCCTATGGAAAAGATGCAAACGATCCGGAGGAAATGATGAAATATCTTCATCTTGATGATTTGAAGATCAGCACCAAGGTTGAAGAAGATCCTTACGATGTCATCTATCTGCTTTCATTCATTGATATGGAAGATGAGCAGAATCCTGATATCAGTCCGGAAAGGGCAAGAAGGTTCACTGCATGGAGCGCCTCGATCATTCCATGGATGTTCTGATTCAAGGATGTTCTAATTCATGGATGTTCTGATTCAAGGACTTCGCCGATTTCTGCAGAAATCAGGATCAATAACGTTTACCAATTGAAAGATTCCTTATCTTTGCGGACAATGTACCAATATAGTGGATAATTATGACAGTCAAGATAATCAATAAATCAGCATTCCCCTCTCCTGCCTATGCTACGGAAATGTCGGCAGGAATGGATTTGAAAGCCAACATTCAGGAAGCGGTACTTCTGGAGCCGCTTCAAAGGGCAATGATACCGACGGGAATATACATGGCTCTTCCGGAAGGAACAGAGGCACAGGTGCGTCCGCGCAGCGGTCTTGCAGCAAAGTTCGGAATATCCGTTCTGAATGCTCCGGGCACGATTGACGCAGACTACCGCGGAGAAGTGAAAGTGATTCTCGTGAATCTTTCCAATGAGCCTTTCACCATCAATCCGGGCGAAAGGATTGCCCAGCTGGTTCTTGCCAAATATGAAAGAATCGAATGGGATGAGGTGGAGAGTCTCGACGAGACTGACAGAGGACAAGGCGGTTTCGGCAGCACAGGCCGATAAACATCCCGGCCAAGTCCCGGACTGACATTCAATAAAAGCCAAATTTCCAAAACAATGGACATAAAAAGTTTATACTCAATATATAAGAACTGTGGAGGCAAAGTAACCACAGACACGCGCACTCTGAAAGGAGGCGAACTGTTCTTTGCTCTGAAAGGTGAAAATTTTGACGGAAATGACTATGCTTCCAAAGCTATTGAAGCCGGGGCCGGCTATGCTGTGGTGAATGCATCTTCTGCGGCCGCCAAACTTGCTGAAACAGACGGCAGGATTATCCCGGTAGAAGATACTCTCAAAGCCCTTCAGGCACTCGCAAGGTGGCACAGGTCGGTAACATTCGTCGATGGCAAACCATTGACAGTCATAGCATTGACCGGAACAAACGGAAAGACGACCACAAAGGAACTCATTCGGGAAGTCCTTGCAACAAAATACAATGTGACAGCCACGGAAGGCAACCTCAACAACAATATCGGCGTTCCCCTCACCCTCCTGAAAATCAATTCACAGACACAGATAGCGGTGGTGGAGATGGGCGCAAGCCATCCCGGCGACATCATTGAACTGGTGAATATCGCCCTCCCCAACTATGGTCTCGTCACCAATGTGGGCAAAGCCCACCTGCTTGGTTTCGGCAGTTTCGAAGGAGTCATGAAAACCAAGGGCGAACTTTACGATTACCTCAGACGCACCTCTGACAAAGTCTTCCTGAATGTGGACAATCCATATTTATGCAAGATGGCTTCCGAAAGGAATCTGCAGAGCGACCCTGAACGTCCTTATTCTCTGATTATCCCTTATGGCGTTGATTATCAAAAGGTTCAGGTGTATCCTTCTTCTGAGGGGCATCCATTCCTCCGCTTATCTGTTCCTAAAGAGGACGGCTCGAAACTGGAAGTTGAGACTCACCTTGTGGGATCGTACAATGCAGACAATGTGATGGCTGCGATTGCTGTCGGAAGGCATTTCGGCGTCAGCCTTGAGGATGCTGTACGGGCTATCGAAGAATATCAGCCGTCAAACAACCGTTCACAGATGACCAGGACGGAGCGCAATCTGCTGATTGTAGATGCTTATAATGCCAATCCGACAAGCATGGCTGCAGCTCTTGACAATTTTGCACTTGTCCAGTCGGACAAGAAAGTTGCACTGCTTGGTGACATGCTGGAGCTTGGTTCAG
>CAMCIE010000083.1 GCA_945874815.1 uncultured Bacteroidales bacterium | reverse complement strand
GGCTTATCAATATTTTTCCTATATGTTTCATTGTCAAATACATTAGAAGTTAAGATTAAGTCCGAATACGACTTTCCTTGCTGACGGATAATAACCCTTGTCGAGTCCTGTTGCGCTTCCCACACCTGTAACCTCAGGATCGAATCCCGGATAAGAGGTGAATGTAAAGAAGTCGTCCAGAGAGCAGTAGATTCTGAAAGAATTGATGCCGATCTTGTTCAGGAATGACTTAGGAAGAGAATATCCCACCTGAATCTGCTTGATCTTGAAATAAGAACCGTCGAATACCATTCCGTCACTGAGCCAGTACTTGTCAATGTCAGTAGCGCCCGGTCTAGGTCTGGAAGCGTTCTTGTTGGAAGGAGTCCATCTGTCGGTATAGAGGAACTTCATCTTGTTCGCCTGGAGACGGTCTCCACGGTTGCTGCAGTTAAAGATATCATTTCCCTGTGAACCTGTTCCGAACACTGTAAGGTCAAAGCCCTTATATGCGGCATTGAGAGTGATACCATAAGTAAAATCCGGAATACCGCTTCCTATCATCATCTTGTCGGAATCATTGATAGTTCCGTTCTGGTCCACATCCACAAACACAGGATCTCCTGTCTCAGCATCGATATGGTCCACCTTGTATCCTCTGAAATACCATGCAGGATAACCTTTCTCGAATACGGTCATACCGGTTGCAGTATGGAAACTTGCACCATTGATGCGGTCGAGTGACTCATGGATATATGTCACCTCATTCTTGAGTGTAGCGAGGTTTCCTCTGATTCCGTAGCTGAAATCACCGATATCGTCTTTCCATCCGAGTTCGAGTTCAACACCCTTGTTTTCAATGTTGCCCGCATTTACAGGAGAAGCAGTGTTTCCGACGATTGTCGAAGGAGTGATGCCAGTCACGATCAGGTCCTTGGTCTTCTTGGAGAACCAGTCTGCGGTGAACGAGAGCCTGTCATTGAAAAATCTCGCGTCGATACCCAGGTCGAGCTGCTCTGAAGTCTCCCATTTGAGTTCGTTATTACCTGTAGAAGACGGCATTGAGCCAATCTGATACTGAAGCTCGTTGGTATAAGGATAGGACATGCCGGATGAAATGGATGAAAGGTATGAGTATGAGCCAAGGCTTGAGGTCGTACCGTTCTGTCCCCAGCTGCCACGCAGTTTCAAGTGCGAGAGCCAAGTCTTCGCGTTCTGCATGAAGTTTTCCTGAGAGATCGTCCATCCCAATGATGCTGCCGGGAAATATCCCCATCTCTTGGTAATCGGAAGAACTGATGAGTCTGCCGCATCGGCACGAAGAGAGAACTGTGCCATATATTTTCCGGCATAGTCATAATTCAGACGGCCGAAATATGCGAGTTTCCTGCCGATAATTTCCTCACCGCCGGAAATTGATTTCACGGCAGTTGCAGTAGCATAAGCGAAATAAGCATAACGTGGGTCATCTTTCTTGAAACCGAAGTCGCCGTCACCGCCTGTAACGTTTCCGCTCACAGAGAATGAAGAATTGTCGATATAAGATGTTCCGAGCATCGCATTCAAGTTATGCTTTCCGAAACTGTGCATGTAGTTCACGAAGTTCTCCCACTGGAGATAAATAGGGGTGGAAGCACTGGCATTGACAGACATGTAACTCTGACTTATTGTGGTATTCACATAAAAATCATTGTTTACAGTATAGCTCTTGGCAGCAGAAAGACGATATCCCAGACGGGAAGTGATGACAAGTCCCTTCACCGGCTTGAGATTGGCATAAATGACGCCATTGATATTGTATCCGCTGTTTGTGGAATTGCTCTTGTCCCTCATGATATAAGGATTATAGTTGTCTGTCTCCTGGAAAGCAGATGTGGAATAATAGTTCCCATCCTTATCCTTGAGATACGCCTTTCCTGCATTGACCATAGTCTGCATATGCTCAGGAAGATTGTCCGGAGAATATTTCACAGGAGTCAGAGGGTCGAGCATGATGACAGATGAAAGCAAGCTTCCATATTCAGAGCCCTCGGCAACTGCCTTGCGTTTGTAGTATTCAATCTGATTGTTGGTTCCCACCTGGAGCCATTTCTTGATGTTGTAATCGGCATTGATGGTAGCGGTGAGACGCTTGTAAGTATCGGCATCGCCAACAACATAACCGTTATTGTCGAGATAAGTCAATGACAGATAATAGGTCCCCTTGTCGTTTCCGCCCTGGAACGCGAGATTGTGCTTCTGCATTCTGGATGGCTCGAACGCAACCTTCGACCAGTCGGTATTTGTCTTGAAATCCCAGTCAGCATTGACCTTGTCCATTGAAAGATAGTTCGCCTCGGTCATATAGCCGATATACTGCTCGGCATTCATGACCTTAGGGACATTGGCGATATTCTGGATGGACAACTGGAAATCATAAGTAACTGTTCCCTGCCCCGCCTTACCTTTCTTGGTCGTGATGAGGATGACTCCGTTACCGGCCGCCGCGCCGTAAATCGCAGCAGAAGCAGCATCCTTGAGGACCTCCATCGACTCAATGTCATTAGGGTCAATGCCGCCGATATCGCTGGCGATACGTCCGTCCACAACATAGAGAGGATCGCACGAACCATTGGAGTTGATACCACGGATACGCACAGTAGGAGATGCTCCCGGAGATGCGGAAGACTGGAAAATCTGGACACCGGCCGTCTTTCCCTGTAGCGCCTGCTCTGGTCTGGTAATCGTACGGTTCTGCATGTCTTCATTCTTGACCTGGGAAATGGCACCGGTCACAGAACTTTTCTTCTGCACGCCATAACCGACAACGACCACCTCATCGAGAAGTTTCTGGTCCTCTTCGAGCACGATGTCAATGACACCGGCCACGGCCTGTCTTTCCTGAGGGGCAAATCCGATGCTGGAGAATACAATCACGGCACCTTCCGGGACACTGATGGAATATTTGCCGTCAATGTCAGTGATGGCGCCGTTGCGGGTTCCCTTTTCGAACACGCTTGCCCCAATCATAGGAGAATTTTGTTTGTCTGTCACCGTTCCTGTCACCTTTACCATGTTCTGCGCAAACAGGACATTGCAAAAGAAACACAGGCTCATCAGCGACAAAATGATTCTACTGATAGTTGGTTGTTTCATAATACTTTTATTGGTTATAGTTTTTACTTGAACTTTCAGTTTACATATATTATATGGTATGGCATTCCCTCAAATGCCGATGCAAAGTTAGCCACGATAAAAATCAAACGTTTTGCAATATGTATTCATAAGTTGTTTTTCCATACATTTCGGCATGTCAATCAGTTCAAAAATTTGGCTATTTGTTCATAAACACCCATTCAAACGCATTGGACAGCAGCGACAGAGCCTCCGCATCGAAAAAAAAGAGTATCTTTGGGGAACACTAAAACAAAATTGGAAATGAGAAATATCTTTTTGCTTGCAATACTGGCGATATTCATATCCTGCGGGACCTCAGAACCGCAGACTTCCAAGCAGGAATACGAGCCGACAATATCATACGATATCTCCAACCAGCAGATCAATGATTTCGAAGAGGACAAGGACGGACATATCTGGATCGCGACTTTCCGCGGGCTGAACAAATATACCGGCCACGAGTACAGACAATATTTCCACACCAATGCTCCGGGCAGCATTTCCGACAGTCAGGTCAATGATATTTTCCGGGATTCAAAAGGGCAGCTATGGTTTGCCACCATCAACGGACTGTGCAGATACACCGATCAGGACACATTCGAGAAAATAACATTGCCGGACAATAGACACAACGTAAACAAAATCACAGAATCGGCTGACGGCAGACTTCTGGTCATGGCCTACCCGGAATTGTATTCATATGATCCGGAAACAGGAGAGATTTCCACTGCCATAGAAGATCTGGACCCGGTCAAGTCATTGGCACTCAAATGGTATCCCGACGGCAAGGGCAATCTATGGATAACTGACACGCGACAGCTCAGATGCTACAATCTTAGAAACTTCCATCTGGACACTGTCATTGACATGCAAGGATGGCAACAGTGCGTCGGACTGGCGGACAACTGCCTCTGGATATCCTCCGAATCGAAACTTCAAGCATTCAATATCATTGACAAGGAATTCGTCAGTCTTTCTCCGGCATTGACGAGAAACAAGAAATTCATGTCGGCAGACATTGTTTACGCACATGGATACGAGGACAGCAACATAATATTCTGTACATCTTCCGGCGAGATGTTCTACTACGACAAACTGAACGACCTCCTTACCCACAGCTCGGAATCCGGATTTCCTTTTGACACACCTGCATTCATAGTTAACACGATGTTCACCGATTCGAACAAGAACCTGTGGATAGGCTCGAATGACCAGGGCTTCAAGACCATATACAACTACAAGGAAAGATTCAACGAAGACAATACCATCAGGTCAGCGTTTGCCGGAAAATCCGTAAAATCAGTGGTCTCTGACAAACAGGACAACTTGTGGGTTTCCACCAATCTCTACGGGATGTTCAAATATGACATGACATCAAAGACCATAGAAAAAATCAAACATGTACACAGAGCAAGTAATCCGCTGGAATCAGACACTGTATATGGCTCTTTCATTGACAGGGACGGCTTCCTGTGGACAATGGAGGTAGGGAAAGTGACGAAGAGTTCTATAGCGGACGGCAGCATCACTCCGATTTCATCGTATAATGTCTTCCTGCCGATGTCAATGTCACAAAGCGATGACGGGACAATCTGGATAGCCTCTGCCAGCCAGTACGTATCATACCTGCGCCCCGGCGACACCGAAGCCAAAAAACTGAAACTCTTCGAAGGATATTCGTTCATCCCTTCAGTTTCCCGATATAACGACAAGTCAATGCTGGTGTGCGGATTCAGAAACAGAATGAAACTTATCAATGTAGAGACACTGGAAATCAGCGATTTGCCTGTCAAGGAAGAGGAGTGGGAGGCTTGCCTAAAGACACCTCATTTCATTCCGACTGATGCATATCAGGACACAAGAGGCAACATCTGGATAGGGACAGTATCCAACGGACTTCTCCGGTACAACAAACATGACGGGTCCATCATTCCCGTTCCGGGGGCCGCATGTACAGACATATCATCGATAGAAGAAGACAATAAAGGTTTTCTTTGGATAAGCACCCTGTACGGATTGTCCAGACTCGATCCGAAGACATTGACCTATACCAATTACTTCGCGACTGACGGTCTGGGAGGGAACCAGTTCTACGACAGGGCTTCCTGCATACTGTCTGACGGACGTCTGGTATTCGGCGGAACTCACGGACTTACATTGTTCAACCCGGAATACAAGAGAGACACCACAAGGATTCCTATAGTTTTCGAAAACCTGAAAGTCCACAACAAGATAATGGTTCCAGGCAAAGGCAGTTGCATAGACAAAGTACTTTCCTGCTGTCCGGACATTCACCTGAACCACAAACAGAACAGTTTCAACATCTCGTTTTCAGCACTGGACTATAGCGAACATGAAAGAATCTATTACAGTTACATGCTGGAGGGCTTCGACAATTATTGGATCGAATGCGGTCATAACCGCGAAGCCTATTATGCAAACCTGCCTGCCGGCAATTATGTATTCAAGGTACGCATCACGAGTAATGACAGCAGCATTGAACCTACTGAAAACTCCATCCGCGTATCTGTAAAACCTTCGCCATGGGCGTCCTGGTGGGCGTGGCTGATTTATCTGGCATTGGCAGGAGGCATGTCAGCATGGATAATACACATCAGCCTGAGACTCCGCAGGGAGAGGAAAGCGACTGAGAAGGCAGAACGCGAAAAAGCTGAGGAACATCTTATCAATCAGATGAATATGAATTTCTTTGCAAACATCTCACATGAATTCAGGACACCTCTCACCCTGATTTCCGGACCGGTATCGCAGCTGGCCGAATCTCCGGACATAAAGAGTTCCGACAGGAATCTTCTGATGATTGTACGCCGAAGTGTGGACAGGATGCTGAAACTGGTGAACCAGCTGATGGACTTCAACAAACTGGAGGAGTATACGCTCACTCTCCAGGTCGGCCTTACCGACGCCATCTCCATCATTTCCAAGAATCTGGATGTTTTCCGCTACAATATGACGAACAAGAACATCACGCTTCAGACGAGCGGAATCGAAGACTCGTTCATAACATGGCTTGACGAGGACAAACTGGACAAGATCATAGGAAACCTCATGTCCAATGCCCTGAAATTCACGCCTGCCGGCGGCAAAATCGAGATCAGCTTCGATGTTGTCAATGCTGATGAACTTGTGCAGTCCTTCGGAAAAGAAGTCGCGAAGTGGCACAAATACATAAAGATTTCCGTCATCAATTCCGGCTCTGACATTCCTGAGGACGAGATGGACAAGATTTTCGGAAGGTACTATCAGATAACGAATCAGCCGGCCGAAAACCACACTATGGGAACGGGAATCGGACTTTATTACTCCAGACGTCTGGCAATGCTGCACCATGGTTTCCTGAAGGCAATCCAGCCGGAACAGATGCACGGGGCCCAGTTCACACTAGTAATTCCTGCCGACGAGG
>CAMCIE010000082.1 GCA_945874815.1 uncultured Bacteroidales bacterium | reverse complement strand
GAACCTCAGCTACGGTACCACCGGTAACTCAGGCCTCAGCAGCTGGTATGCTTCGCTCGGTCTTGTCGGCTCGGGTCCTAAATACAACGGCAATGCCGGCTGGGCCATTGCGCAGGTGCCTAATACAGACCTTACCTGGGAGACCGTGGCAACTTTGAACTGGAGACTTTACGGACGCTTCTTTGACCGATTCTCTCTTGGTGTCGAGGTCTATAACAAGAATTCCAGCGACCTGCTGATGGAACTCCCTTATTCTGCGACCACAGGTCACAGCGGCGGATGGGGCAACGTTGCATCCATGGTCAACAGAGGTGTCGATCTCGAACTGAACGTGGACCTTATCCATACAAGGAACGTATATTGGGGTTTGTCGGCGAACATCAACTACAATGACAACAAGATTACCAAGCTCTATCAGGGACTTGACGAACTTTCATTCCCGGATTACTCACTCAAATATCAGGTAGGTTACTCATCTTCATTGGTTTACACCCAGGTTCGCGCCGGTGTCGATCCCGAGGACGGTTCTCCGATGTGGTACGACCTCAACGGCAACCTCACAAAGACCTACAGCGACGACATCATGCAGTTCTGCGGAATGGATACCAATGCCAAATGGTCAGGCGGATTTTCAACCAATTTCTCCTGGAAAGGCTTGGGCGTGAATGCAGATTTCTCATTCATCGGCAACAGGTACATCTTCCTTAACGAGAGGTACTATACGATGAACCCTCAGACTCTGCTCTTCAAGACCAATTTCGAGACCAAGATGCTCAATATCTGGACTGAACCGGGCCAGGAAACGGATATTCCTAAATACGGTACTCCGTTCTACCATGATACTTCAAGGTTCTCCAATGCAGCCTTCCTGCGTCTGAAGAATCTCTCCATCAGCTACAGCCTTCCTTCTTCAGTCCTGAAGAAAACAAAGGTGCTGAGCGGATTGAAGTTCTATGTGACAGGACGTAACCTCTTTACTGTCACTCAGTTTGAGGGATATGACCCAGAGGTGGGATATGCAAATGCAACTTCCGGTATGTACCCTAACTCCCGTCAGATTGTAGGTGGATTTGAAATCGTTTTTTAGGAGGATAATAATATGACCAAAATAAATATCAATATCAAGGCGTCGCTTCTGGCTCTTCTTGTTGCAGCGGTTTCTTCCTGCAATCTGGACAGGTTCCCGGACGATGCCATCAATACGGAGGAGTCAATGGAGAGCCTTGCTGACTGCAAGTCCTTCCTCAACGGACTCTATTCCGGAATGAAGTACTGCTTCTCCGGCGGATTTGTTTATGTGCCTGAGCTTCAGGCTGATTCATTCCATGCAGTGAAGAATTTCGGTAATTTTGACGGTGACTTCTACAGCTATCAGGTGACCGCATCCAATTCCACTGCCGCCGATGTCTGGTTCGGAGTCTATGCCTATATCGGCAATGCAAACTTCCTGATCGAGGGTACCCAGAAGCTTCTTTCACAAGGAACCCTTTCGGAAGATGACGCGGTACAGGTCCGCCAGATTTATGGTGAAGCTTCCTATATCAGGGCCCACATGTATCTGCTCCTTGCCCAGTTCTTCTGTGAGGACTATGACCCTGAGACCGCTTCAGACAAGGCAGGAGTCCCGATTGTAACCAAATATGACCCTACAGGTGACTCTTCAAAATATCCTGCACGCAACACTCTCGAAGAAACTTACCAGCAGATTGTTTCTGACCTGAATGTCGCTAAGGAATATGTGCTTTCGGCAGGCACTCCGAACTCAGCTTATGTGACGGCTGATGACGAGGCCCTCAAATCTGCCAAAGGCCTGATTGACGGAGGCAAATATTCACTTTGCTCAAATGCAGGAACTTTTGCTGACGGCTGGAAGAATGACAATCTGAGCGAGACTATCTGGCAGGTTGCGATGACCGGTCCGGATGATATCGGAAACTCATTCAGATACTTCATCTACAACACTTCCGGAATGATTGGAGATGACAACCCTCAGTATGTTCCTGAGGACTGGGTACTGAATCTTTATGACCAGAGCCGCGATATCCGTTACTCAAGCTGGTTCAGCACAAGGAATATCACAACCCCTGTCATCGGAACTCTCACCCTCATGGTGAAATATCCGGGCAATCCGAAACTTTACAGCAGTGTGACCAACTATGTCAACCAGCCTAAAGTCTTTCGTATATCGGAGATGTATCTTATTGCTGCAGAGGCTGCTGCGAACAAGCCTGGCGGCGAGGCCGTGGCTTCATTGTATCTGAATACTCTCAAGAGTGCCAGAATCAATGGATGGAATGAACAGGAATGGTCAGGATCGTCCCTTATGAATGAAATCAAGGAAGAAAGAGTGCGTGAACTCTTCTGCGAGGGCCACAGAATGAATGACCTCAAGCGCTGGCATTCCGGTTTCAAACGTTCAGCGGGGCAGAATGCTTCACTTGTAATGCCAGGCGACAATTACGCCGGCTGCTCAAGGCCTGCTGACGACCCGTATTTCCTCTGGCCTATCCCGACAGCTGAAATGGAGGCTAATCCTCAGATGACTCAAAACCCTGCTTATACGATAAATTAGTATGAAACGAATATTATATATGATTGCCGCTCTGGCATTTACGGTGACAACATCGGTTTCCTGCTCACAGGAGAAAGAGGGAGCCGGTGACATCACCATCGGATTTGCCCAGACGGAATACAGAATGAAAGAGAGTGCCGGACTTACCAAAATAAAGTTCGACATCAAGGGAGAAGCGAAGAAATATCCTGTCTCATTCGATGTTGAGGCAAAGGTCATTTCTGATGACGGTGCACAGCTCTCCGATATTATACATTTTACCCAGACAAAGGGTCTGCGTGTAGCTGGACTCGACCTTGCTCCGGTTTTCCTTGAATTCCAGGTAAAGGACAATCCTGAAGTGAACGAGTCAAGATTCGTTGAACTTACAATCACCAATGTCCAGGGTGCAAACGTGTCACAGGCTACTACCGTGCTTGAGATTCGTGACAATGACAACGACCCTTACGACAAACTCATGGGCGACTGGACGGCAACTGCAAAGGACCACAATGGCAACCAGGTCAGCTTCCCTGTCAATATCAGCGGCGGATTCAATGCCACTGACATCCAGAACAACGAAGGCAAAGTCCTCGTATGCTGGGGATTCGGCCCTTATCAGAGGGAATATTCCAATGCAAATCCTTCGAAACAGCCGGTTTGGTACATGGATTTCGATGAGGACGCCTCAAAGGTATATGTTCAGGTCAATACGTTGATGGCCAATGTATTCCAGTTCTCGGACATCCCTTACGACGTGATTATCCGCTGCTGCGCTGTTGAGCCGGGTCCTCAGATCAGCCTGTCCCACAGACTCGAAGGTACGTGGACCAAAGACATGAAGACCCTCAAGTTCGAAGAAGGCTATGGTCTGACGGCAGCCATCTACTCTACAGCCGGAGAATATACCGGAAGCGTTTGGATGATTTATACTGACATTGTATTGACCCGTAAATAGTAAGATATGAAATCCAGAATATTAAGAATAGTATTGGCAGCTGCTTGTCTCGTTGCAGCCATCTCCTGCGCCAAAGAAGGGCTCAGCACACAGAATGCCGGCAAAGAGAAGCCTGTCGTGAAAATCTCCACCAACAGGGTCAGCGACAATCTTGTCACCTTCACCCTGACTTGTGAGAGTGCCAGTGCTTCACAGTTCGGATATGTGGTGCTTGATGGACTTGACAATGAAGTTCCTGCAGCTCAGAGCATTTTGATGGACGAGGTTTCTGCGTCTGTAAAAAGCGGAGTCTTCAGCACAGTTGACCAGGTGAAGGCAAGAATTGACTTCGAGTGCAGCTCAGACAAGAACTACCAGGTGTTTGCTGCCGCCATCACCGACAGCGGACTGCTCGGACTTGTTGAGCAGGAAGATTTGTATGTTCCTGATACAGAGATACCTTCCATTGCCCAGGCAACAGTCCTGAGCAATGTCCTCACCCTGACTTTCACTGAGGATATCTTTGTGAACAAGGAAAGCAGCGCTACAATCCAATATGTGAAATGGGGCACACTCGAAATCACCCCTAAGGAAAACCTGCCTTTGGAATATATCACCACCGAGGGTAAGGTGGCTACTTTCAACTGCCCTAAACCGGCAGCCGGCGCAGGTTATCTGGTAAGCTTCCCCAAAGGACTTTTCGTTGACAAAAGCGGCAACAAGGCATTGGGTATCGAATCATCCCTTGACCTGAATACTTACACATATCACAGTCTCGGATGGGATGACAGTCCGGTGGACTTCGCTGTTGAAAGAAGCTATTTCAAAGATGCCCCGGCATCATCTTTCGCAGGCCAGGGAGCAGTGGTTTCCGTCGTCTTCCCGTTCGATGTCTATGCCAACTCCAATGTGGAGAATCCTGTGAGCGTAATCTACAATGAAAATGCCCGCAAGGAATATGTATATACCACTTTCAAGGTCTCTCCGGACAGAAGGACTGTGAATATCACTCTTCCTCGTGCCCCGAAGGCTACTTTTGACATCCGTTTTGAAAGAGGTGCCATCTATGACGAGTGGGGCAATGTCAATTCTGCCTATGAAATCACCACTGTGGATGATTTCAAATATGCTGCTGTCGATCTGATTTTCGGTGACTATAAGGTTACTTCTTCAAACGGTTCGGACTTCGTGATAGATTTTGCCCGTTCGTCAGGCGCGACCGTCACGATGTCAGCAGACTGGTTCAATCTCGGCCGTGACGTGCTCGGAGTTGACCAGAGCAAGGATGACAAATCCATCATGCCTGAGCTTGTCGGTGTCGTGAATTATGAGGATAAGACCGTAACTTTCGATGGCTCATGGAATTACAGAGGTGTGCTCGACACTACGAATGCCTTCGGTTCAGCCTTTTATTATTATGGTAAGGATGAAAGCAAGTTCATTGTAATGTGGGGCAGTGGCAGTGGAAAGGATCCTGTCGTTGTGCATTTCAATGAAGATGGCAAATTCACCGACATCAGTGAAATGGATTATTCCATCCACTCTGCCACTGACGGCGGATTCATGAACGTATATGATTCCCTTGCCGAGAATACACCACTTTCCAAATTATAGGATATGAAACTGCATCATAGTATTTTTCTGACGCTGGCCTTTTGTGCCTTCGGCCTTGTTTCCTGTGAGAAGGACAGGCCTGATGACATTCCGGATGTACCGGATGAGCCGCAGGTTGAGTACGAGGAATTCCAGCTCAGTTCATATTCCGTGGCATTTGAAGCACAGTCAGAACCGGTCGTTCTGGAACTCAATACCAAATACGACTGGTCCGTTGACCTTCCTGCGGCTGCTTCATGGTGCAAGGTCAAACCTCTGTCAGGGGGACCTGGAATCACCGAGATTACCCTGACTCCTGCCCCTTATACGGACAGGGTTCCCCGTGATAAACAGATACTTACCATCAACTACAACAATACTTTCGCCATGCTGACCATCAGCCAGAAGATGCCGAATGAGAATCCGGAAGCTCCTGTGCTTCTGCGTCCGGAAGAAGGTGCCACGGATGTGAAGACAAACGGCTCTTTCTCATGGCAGAGCGCATCCGATCCTGACGGGGATGCTGTGAGCTACAGCATCATGTTCTCGAAGGACGGCGGAAAGAATTGGGACAGTTTCGATTCGGAATCAACGGTTTACAAGGTCACAGACCTGCTTGACAAGGAAACTGCATATCTCTGGAAGGTAAAGAGCAAGGACAGTTTCGGCGGCTATGCTGAAAGCCAGGTCCGTTCCTTCACCACCGGTGATGGCGGAGCCTATGCTGACGGCGAAGTATCCAGATACCGCACCGAATCAGCCTCAGCTCCTGCTCCTGTACACCTTATCATCATGGGTGACGGTTATATCCAGGAGGATTACACTGAAGGCGGTGCCTTCGACCGTGATGTCGAAAAGGCTGTCGAGGCTTTCTTCTCGCTTGAGCCATTCCTTTCTTATCAGAACTGGTTCAGGGTTTCTACAGTGGCAGTTTATTCACAGGAGCGGGGAGCGACCGTCCTGAAGGATATGAACGGCTGCCCTGCCCAGACCAGGAATACGGCTTTCAACAGCGTGCTTGAGGGTGCAGGAACAACAGCTGTTTCCTGTGATACCGAGAAGGTGTACAGCTATGCCCGCAAGGTGCCCGGAGTGACCGATGACCAGCTGAAGAATACCACTGTGCTCTTGCTTGTGAACCTGAATGTATATGCGGGTACCTGCATGATGGAAAGGACCGGAAGGAGTGTGTCTATCTGCCCGGTAGGTCCTACCTTCTCGAACATTGTGGTTCATGAGGGCGGTGGCCATGGATTCGGCCGTCTTGTAGATGAATACAGATATACAGATGCCGACCTTCCTTCCACTTCGAAGGACGTGGTACTGGAATGGAGGACTCAGGATCCGTATTATGCTTATAATGTGTCATTTACAAATGATAAATCTCAGGCTCACTGGGGCGGGTACATAGGCCGTTCGGGCTATGATGCCGTTGGCTTCTATGAAGGAGGACTTCTTTATACAAGGGGAGTGTGGAGACCTGAGAGACTCAGCTGC
>CAMCIE010000081.1 GCA_945874815.1 uncultured Bacteroidales bacterium | reverse complement strand
GCACGACACCCTGCTTTCTTTATGCCTCGAATGCGTCATCGCGGAGACGCTTACATTTGATGCCACCTTACATAGGGTAAAAAGTGTGCTTATTCACATTCAATCAGTTAGAAAAAGCCTTAGTGCCAGGTGATTTGCCGGAAGGGAAAGGCAGCGCCGGTGAATTGCACGAAGGAGAAACTGCGAGCAGAGGTTGGATTTCTCAACTCAGCCCTCATCAGTCACGCACCTTCAGCTATGCTCCTACTTTGGACTATAATTGCGCTCAAAATTCCAAATAAAATCGGAAACAGCTTATCTTTTCAGATTCTTGAATGTGATTTATAATAAATAATTGTATTTTTATAGGGCATTATTTGGCAGTATGTGACATAATGATTGTATGGACCCGTTCAACCATTTCAGATCAATCGAGGAGTTGACAAAGACCCTTTCCAAGGAGCATGAACTTCTTGCCCAAATGTTCGATAAGCGGAAACTGATGAAATTCCCGCCCTCCGTTGCTTTGGAACTTGTAAATGGCAATGAGTCTCGTCTGCGAAAGCTGATTGAATTTGGGGTTCTTATTGAGAATGGCAATTCATTGGAAATAGAAAGCGATTACCTGAATTTCTTTGAAGAAGTTCTTAATGTCAACGAAGAAATCAGCGTACTCAGCGTTCAGGAATGCATAAATACCCTCAAGGAGAATATCGGCTATTTCTTGCAGGAATCCAACGTAAACCGTAAGGGGTATTACCAAGATATTGTCAGGCAACTGTTGAAGAAAACCGGTTTTAGGACACTCAAAAATGTGGTGGACCTGAAACGGAACATGGACAACACCTATAAACAGGAGCCCAATTATCTGATAAAGATAAAGAAGCTGGATGTACTGGACCAGAAGAGCAAGAGCATCCGTTCGATGATTAAGGAATGCGAGCACCTGATGGACCACGAGAAAGCGTTCTTTATCATGGCTGACAATCCTCAAATGGCCAGGACTTGCAATGATGTCCGTCATGACTTTACTGAGGCCTACTACGCGCTGATGGAAATCGAGCGGCAGAAGATTGTTTACATCAACCAGATTGAACTGCAGAACAAGCTTTGCCAAAAGATCAGAAAACTCAAGTATCTTCAGGATCAGTATATTATAAAAGAAGAGACAAACCTTAAGAGTGTACTGGAGTCGATAAATCCTCTATGGATGGAGCCCAGGACATACAGCAAAATCAAGTTATCTATCGAAGATCTGCAACAGAACGACCAGCTTACTGCACTTCTGAGAAAGATTGCCGAAAGGAACGGAATCAAGAAGACAGCGCGCGTAGAAGCAGAACCGCTCTCTTCGGAGGATCTCGAAGAGCACGTGCATGAAATCTCCGGAATTGATCCGGATGAAGTATGGTCCGGCTTTTTAGCTTCGGGATACAATCTGTTTGACTACATCCTGAGGTATGATTATAAGATGGAAAGGAGTATTGAAGACCATGCATCCCTATTCTGTCAACTGGTGATCCTGCACCCTGACCAATGCCGAATGACAGGCAAATACGCTACATATCAAGACCTTGAATACCCTATCATCTATGCGAAATAATACTCTTAAGATTTATGACATTTTGAGCAGAGGTGGATTCATTGCCGCAGACAGTCTGGACAGCACCACAAAACATCTCTTTGAGGATATCGAAGAGAATTATGAGGATTATGCCGATTATTTCAAAGAAATCGGCTTGAAGCTTGAGGCCGGGAACGGCTACTACTTCTTCTCTCGCGCCTATGAAGGAAAGCAGAGCATCGAGCAGAAGCTTGACAGCTTCTCGAAGTGGCTTGACTATCTGGATTTCCTGAAGTGTTATAATCAGTCTTTCACAGCGGGGTTTCAGTTCAGGAAGTCACATATCGTCGAGCAGATTAGCGTGGATCTTGAACTCAAGCAAAAGGCCGGCAGGCTCTTCAAGAAATATGATGCAACATCGAATCAGGATATTGTCACAAAACTGATTCAGGAAATGGTTTCCATCGGCTATGCGGAATGCATAAACGAAACAGATGAGACTTATAAGGTGACATCAGCATTCAGATATGCAGAAGAACTCGTCAATATGATCCAAATCGCAAACGAAGATGAAATACCTGAATAAGATAGTCTTTATCAATAGCGCCAACATCACATATTCAGAAGTAGCTGTTGACGGGAATGTGCATTTCACCGGTACCCAGGGTGTCGGCAAGAGTACGGTCTTGAGGGCACTGTTGTTTTTCTATAACGCAGATAAGCATAAGCTGGGCATACAGAATGGCCAGAAGCCTTTCGACGAGTTTTATTTCAAGCAGGCGAATTCATACATTCTTTATGAAGTCATGCGGGACAATGGTGCCTACACTGTCCTTGTGAGCCGTTATCAGGGCCGTGCTTCCTGGCGCTTCATTGACGCTCCTTACAATCGTGAGTGGCTGGTTGATTCTGACGGAAGGGTGATGGGCGATTGGGTAAAGATCCGTGAGAGAATTGACAAGAACATCAGCGTGTCGGCCAGGATTGAGAGCGGTGCCTTGTTCAAAGATATCATCTTCGGGAATACCAGAGACTCAAAGTATACCAAATATGCCCTTGTGCAGAGCGCCAGTTACCAGAACATACCCCGCAGCATCCAGAACGTGTTCCTGAATACCAAGCTCGATGCGGAATTCATCAAGACAACCATCATCCAGTCCATATCTGACGAAGATCTCCCTATCGATATCAAGACATACAGAAGACTGGTCCAGAGTTTTGAACGGGAGTATGATGAGATTGACTGCTGGTTCAGAAAGTCCAGGGATGGAACTGTTCCCGTAAGGAAACTGGCAAACAAGATTGCAGAAGACGGACGCAGGGTGATAGCTCTCGACCAGCAGCTGCTGGATGTCTGGAGAATGCTGAACTATGCAGTGGCTGAGAGTGAGAAGCATATTCCTCTTCTTGAAGACCAACTATCCGAAATCGGAGCACATCTTGAAAAGGAGAAGAAACACCGGTCTGAGCTGGATGCCGAATACAACAAGGACAAGGATTCCCTGAATCAGAAGCTTGGCTTTAAACAGGGAAAACTTACTGAGATATCGCAAGCGCGCAAGAGATTCGCAGAACTTAAGATAGAAGAGAAACTGGCACTTGCTGAAAGGGAATCAATGATAAGGCAGGAGCTTGATGAGAAAACCATCCTTCTTGAGAACCTGCTTAAGGAGCACAAGAGCATCGAGGAGAAGTACAATATCGCAAAGGGCCGGCTGAAGATAGATAAAGATAAGTTTGAACTGTCTCAAAAAGAGGCACTTAATTACCAACGGAATGAGCTTCAGATAAAACGGGAGCGCATCCAGACGGAAGCTTCAAAACTGCGTGATAATCTGATTGTCGATTACAACAATTGGAGAAAGGAATCGGACGAGAGGCTAAGACTCCTGTCTGATGACCAGCATAGAGCAGACTCTGCACTAAAAGAACTGAATCGTTGGCATCCAAAAGAAGCAGAGAAGAACACGGTCAAAAACGAGCTTCATAAACTTGATATACTGGAGAAGGAAAATTATGCCCGTAAGATGGATGTGGAGCATGAAATTGCCTCTATACAGAAGGAGTTTGAAGTGAATGCGGAAGACCTTAAGCGGGAAACTGAGAGGAAGATTGACGAATTGGATAAGAGCAGGTCTGAACTCAAATCCAAGATTGACAGTATTGAGGCTCTTTTGTCGCATCTGGAAGGTTCGTTCTATGAATGGCTCACAAAGAATGCAGAAGGGTGGGAGCAGACAATCGGTAAGCTGGTCGATGAAGAGAAAGTACTTTATGCCCAGGGACTTGAGCCGTCAATCGTCTCGTCCTCAGACAGCTTCTATGGCATAAGCCTGAATCTTGAAAGCATAGAACTTACTTCCAGGACTCCGGACAAACTGCGGAAAGAGAAGAAAGAGTTGGAGAATCAAGAAGCTGAACTTCTGAAAGAAATATCTGCAGTCAATTGCGCCTCAGAAGAAGAGCATTCAAAACTTTCCAAGAAGCTTACGGAAAAACTTAACCCTCTCAGGCAGCAGCGTACCGTACTAAGGGTTGAAGCGGACAAGATTCCGGCGACAAGACAGGATCTGGAGAACCGCCTGCATGCCCTGGATATGGAAGAAGAGGAGATGCTTGGGCGCGAGCGGGAATTACGTCAGAGAGCTTACAACGAAGCTCTGCTGAAACTTCAGGCAGAAAGCGACTCCCGTAATAAACGGGAAGCTGCTTATAACAGGGCTGTAAAGAATGCAGACAATGATGCCAAAAAGAAGATAAAGGAGCTAGCTGACATTCTGGAGGATATCAAGAAACAACTTGACCATCAGACAATAAAGAGAATACAGGAGTTTGACCTGCAGATCCGGCAGATCGATGAGCAGATGAAGGCGGAGCTGTCCGGGAAAGGAGTTGACACTGCCCTATTGGACAAATACAGAACCGATGTTGATGGCCTGAAGCAGTTGCTCTCTCAGATAGAAGCTGACCGAACAATCGTGACAGAGTATCACATTGCTGAAAAGGATTTATTCTCTATAGAACCGACTGTCAGGGGTGAAATCAAGTCCCTGGAAGAGCAAATCAGGCAGATCAGCCAGAAGTACGAAGATAAGAAGTCAAAGATTCTCAAGAAGATTGAAGAACTCAATAATGAACTCAAGTCTGCAGGCAAAGAGCTCGAGAGGCTGAAAGAAGGGCTAAATGAATATCATCAGGTGGTCGGGAACGAGCACATTATTCCTGATTCATTCCTTTCTGACGTTACAGCTGCCGCCACATCCGAAAGTTGTCACAATCTGCTTATTCAACTGAGGGGCACAGTGAACAGCAAGCGGTCAACGCTCGAAGCTCTCAAAGCAGCAGTGGTTGATTTCAATAAATATTTCAAGCCTCATAATGCATTCAACTTCAATACGATGCCGGTTACTGACGAAGACTACTTCCAGATAGCCGCTAACCTTCAGGAGTTCCTTGACAACAACAAGATTGAAGAATTCCGGAGAAGGACCAGCGAACGCTATAAGGATATCATCGGCAGAATCTCTACGGAGGTCAGCGCATTGATGTCCAGGCGTTCGAATGTTGAATCGATAATTAATGATATCAACAGGGACTTTATTGAAAAGAACTTTACCGGAGTAATCCGGAGCATTGAACTGAGGGCAACTGAGTCTTCGGACAAACTCATGCAGCTTCTGATGTCCATTAATTCTTATGCCAAGGAGAATGAGTACTCAATCGGAGAGATGAATCTGTTTTCGGACGATAATCGTGATGAGGTGAACCTCAAGATTGTGGATTATCTCAAGAGACTGACAAAGCTGCTGCTTGACAATCCCTCTTGTGAAACCGTGTCACTGAGCAATACATTCACCCTGCAGTTCCGGATCAAGGAAAATGACAACGACACAGGATGGGTTGAGAAGATCAATAACGTGGGTTCAGATGGTACCGATATACTAGTGAAGGCAATGGTTAACATTATGCTTATCAACGTCTTCAAGAAAAAGGCAGCGAAGAAGAGCGGCGACTTTATTGTCCATTGCATGATGGATGAAATCGGAAGGTTGCATCCAAACAACATCAAGGGTATCCTTCAGTTCGCAAACTCGAGAAACATCTACCTTATCAACAGTTCACCCACTTCATACAATCCGTATGACTACAAGTACACATACATGCTCAGCAAGCAGAATATGAAGACTCGCATTGACAAAATCATGAAGAGAAACATATAAATATGTCAGTCAGAGCATACATAAAGGAGCTACTCGATGGAAAGACTATTGCTTCAAGCAGAATTCCCGGGGGCTTGCTTGAGAAATATATTGCCGAGGGCTTGCTTTCCGTGTCGGTGCATGGCTCCAGAAAGTCTGTCAGGGCCAGGGATATTGAGGCTTTCCGTCAATACCTTATCGATGAGGACGAGAGAAACAGGGTCCTGATGCTTGAAGGTGCCGATTCAAGAGCATCCTTGGCGGCAGAGACAGGCAACTCAAAGCTGATGGCTGTGCGCTCTTGCCCCGGTTTCCCTGTAACTGCTTATGAACCAATAGAGTGTACTCTTAATGGCAACAGTATAGTTTTGAACCCGCCTGTCGGTTCGTTTGCATTCATTTGTGATTGGAAGTCCTTCTCGGTTCCTGCAGACGTGACAGTAGTCGGCATAGAGAATATGGAGAACTTCAGGATGGTTCACAGGCAAAAAGCATTCTTTGAGAAGGAAATCGGGAAGCGCAGATTTCTCTTTGTATCACGATATCCTCAGTCTTCTGATTTGCGCGCCTGGCTTAAGACGATTCCCAATAAGTATTACCATTTCGGTGACTTTGATCTGGCCGGAATCAAAATTTTCCAGACTGAGTTCGAGCGCTATCTGCCCGGACGCTCTGCATTCCTGATACCGTCCGACATAGAAAGCCGCATAGAAGCCGGATCATCAAAGCGATATGACGAACAGCTGCAAATAGCTGGGACTGTCTCTTCTGATAATCCGGCGCTTCAGACTCTTATCGACCTGATTCATAAGCACAGGAAGGCTTATGACCAGGAAGGGTATATTGAATGAGCAAAGCTTTTCGTGGGTGCACTCCCCTGTCATTTCGCCCACGCC
>CAMCIE010000080.1 GCA_945874815.1 uncultured Bacteroidales bacterium | reverse complement strand
GAAAGGTTCTCGTTGATTTTGCTGTTCAAGTCAACTGAAACTGTATGTACAATATTGTTGATAGAGTACATGGAGTTTGCAAAGGCCATTGAATAGAGGGATGTACGTCCGTATGGAGACCTTGTACCACCGTCCATTGAAGATGCATTTGGTGCATTCCATGAAATGTTGTTGGTATAGTTGTAACGAACTGCAAGACGGTTGTTCTGGTTGATGTTCCAGTCGATACGTGCAAGAACCTTGACATTGCTCTGGTCAGCAGGGAAGTCTGTGTAAGAACCTGTGTCATAGCCATATTTCTCCATTACATGGTTCTTTACTCTCTCCATATCAGCTACTGATGCATAAGAAAGGTATTTCGAGTTGTCACCGACACCATTCTCTGAAGCTCTCCAGCGTACTGCCACGGTAGGAGTCTTGGCATACTCTGCGTTCACGAAGAAGAAGAGTTTGTTCTTGATGATAGGACCACCGAGGGTGAAACCATAGATGGTATTGCGGTCTTTGTCACGGGCACCTGCAATCTCGTTGCCTGCAACAGTGTTACCACGCATGTTCTCATTTCTGTGATAAACGTATGCAGAGCCTTTGAATTTGTTGGTACCGGACTTGGTAATGGCATTCACACCACCACCGATGAAGTTGGTCTGACGTACGTCGTAAGGAGAGATAACCACCTGCATTTCCTCGATTGCGTCAATTGAGATAGGGCTGCCGCCACCAGGGAGGTTATTGCTGAGACCGAAGTTGTTGTTGAAGTTTGCTCCATCGACTGTGAAGTTGGCTGTACGTCCGTCTGTACCTGCGAAGCTCATGCCGTTTCCGCCATAAGGAGAGAGCTTGGTTACATCTGTGATACTTCTACTCACTGTAGGAAGAGAAGTAATATCGCTGCTGGAGATGTTGGTTGCGGCACCTGTTTTCTCGGCAGAGAATTTTGAAGCAGGGGCAGCGATTACCATTGCCTCACTAAGCATCTCAGCATCTTCCTTAAGCGATGCGTTCAACGCAGCAGCTTCAGCGAGCTGAAGATTTACATCTGTGTAAGTGATGGACTGGTAGCCCAGACAAGAGATTGCTACAGTGTAAGGACCTCCGGAGCGCATACCATTCATGGCATAACGACCTTCAGCATTAGTAACCACACCGTAAACTGTTCCGGATGGGGTGTGGGTTGCAACTACTGCTGCACCGACTACCGGAGCACCGGACTCATCGACGATACGACCGCCCAAAGACGAAGTCGTAACCTGTGCAAAAGCAGAAACACCCGCGAAAATTACTGATACCAAAAGGCACAGCAAACGCTTAATTGATTGTTTCATAATGTTTTATAAGTTTATAAAATATAATAACGCTGCAAAGATAGCAAAATTTATCATTTTGCAGCCTTGTATTTCACTTTTCAGCATCTTTTAACCGTTTCATAACACATTACCTTCCACTGCAATTTGCCCGATTTTGTCCGGAGAATCCCCACTTTCCACGGACGTCTTTCACAATTCAGCATTTTCATCCGTAGAATTGGCCTTCCCCCGGACAAACAGAAAGTTTTTGGAGTTTTGATTTTTGTGTGTATATTTGCGGGCTGAAACGGACTTGGCGTGCGGATGAGCTTGCCGGGTGCGGAATGTGGAGAGATTTGGCTGCTTGCAACCACACTAAAAAATGCTAAAATGTTGACTCTGGGCTGCCGCTGTGCGGTGCTCTTTCCATATCAATGTTTTTGTGTTTTTGACGGCTCCGCATTTTTGTGGGGCTTTTTTGTTATCAGATGTCTCGACTTCGCTCGACATGACAAAAACATATAATAATCGACATGACAAAAATATATAATAATATGAATTATCTTTTTACATCAGAATCAGTGTCCGAGGGACACCCGGACAAAGTGTCGGACCAGATTTCCGACGCAATCCTTGACGAATTCCTTCGCCAGGATCCGGAAGCGAAGGTGGCTTGCGAAACCTTCTGCAGCACCGGACTGGTGGTAGTGGGCGGAGAAGTCCGCTCAGAAGACGCTTATGTGGACATCCAGACCACAGCAAGGCGTGTAATCAACAAGATCGGCTACAACAAGGCCGAATATATGTTCGACGGCAACTCATGCGGAGTGCTTTCGGCCCTTCATGAGCAGAGCGCCGACATAAACAGAGGCGTGGTTGTGAAAGATGCAGACGAGCAAGGTGCCGGCGACCAGGGAATGATGTTCGGCTATGCATGCTGTGACACAGAGGAATATATGCCGCTCCCGCTTGCCCTGTCACACCGCATCCTCCAGATTCTTGCAAAAATCCGCAAGCAGACCCCTGAACTTATGCCATATCTTCGTCCGGATTCAAAATCACAGTTCACCATCGAGTATGACGGACAGAGCGGCAAACCGGTGAGAGTGCACACCATCGTGGTATCTACCCAGCATGACGAATTCGTACCTCTGACTCTCGGCAAAATGAGCTATGCAGACGGCATCGCACAATTTGGTCAGGAGAGAGTTGACAAGGCCATGCAGGAGAAAATCCGTGAGGACGTGAAGAATATCCTCATCCCAATGCTCATCGAGGAACTGCCACAGGAAACCGCTGCACTTTTTAAGGATGACTACATCCTTCACGTAAACCCAACAGGAAAATTCGTAATCGGCGGCCCTCACGGAGACACCGGACTGACCGGCCGCAAAATCATCGTTGACACATACGGCGGAAAAGGTGCACACGGCGGCGGAGCCTTCTCCGGTAAGGACCCGTCAAAAGTGGACCGCTCTGCAGCATACGCAGCAAGATACATTGCAAAGAACATGGTTGCGGCAGGAGTGGCACGTGAAATGCTCGTTCAGGTGTCATACGCCATCGGCGTGGCACGTCCTCTGAGCATATTCGTAAACACTTACGGAACAGCCGTAAATGGTCTGGAAGACAGCTATATAGCTGAAAAAATCAACGAAATTTTCGACTTGCGTCCAGCCAAGATCATCGAAAAATTCGGTCTCAAGAAACCTATATATGAGCCGACAGCCGCTTACGGTCATGTGGGCAGGAAGCCTTACAAGGCAAGCGTGACGATGATGCGCCACGGCGTGAAGAGCCAGGAGCTTGTCCAGTTCTTCGGATGGGAACTTCTTGATTCCGTGGATATTATAAAGAAGGAATTCGGGCTCTGATAAATCTGACGAATCTTGTTTTGAAGATTCCTAAAGACGTTCCATTTCACGACGGAGGTCTTTCTCCTTGATGGAAGCACGTTTGTCGTATTCCTTTTTACCTCTTGCAAGGGCTATGAGAAGTTTCGCATAGCCCTTTTCTGATATATAGAGCTTGACTGCGACTATTGTAAGGCCCTTTTCCTTGACAGACCTCTGGAGCTTTGTCAGCTCCTTGCGGGTCAAAAGCAGCTTGCGGTCACGCCTCGGGTCATGCTTTCCCCATGTTCCCCACCAGTAGTCCGCTACATGCATATTCTTGACATACAATTCGTTATTATTGAAATAGCAGAATGCATCCACGAGCGACGCCTTGCCGGCACGGATGGATTTTATCTCCGTTCCGGTAAGCACAATCCCCGCCTGGAAGGTTTCAAGAAATTCGTAATCGAATGAAGCCCTCCTGTTCTTTATCTCTACGCTGCTCTTTGCTTTTGGCATAAAAGGTCTTTCTATAATTAAATCTCCGCAAATTTACTGTTTTTTTCTATTTGTGCACTATGAGCAAGAAATCATTCACACCTGTGCCTCCGATGGCTCAGCTGCCGGAACCGGAGGAAATCGACATTGAGGCTCTGGTCGGGAGCTATGAATCCGGGGAAATCGACCTTATTTGCATTCTGGGGCCTACGGCTTCGGGGAAGACTCGCTATGCCGTAGAGCTGGCGCACCGGATTAATGAGATTTCTCGACTCCTTTCAGTCGCTCGAAATGACAACGCTGTCATCTCGACCGGAGGAGAGAATCTCCGGAGTGGAGAGATCTCCAGAGTTGAGATAATTTCAGCGGACTCAAGGCAAGTGTACCGCGGAATGGACATAGGCACCGGAAAAGACCTCGACGAATATGGTGAAATCCCTTACCACCTGATTGACATTGCCGATGCCGGCAGCAAATATAATATTTTCGAATATCAAAGGGACTTCGAAAAGGTATATGGAGAAATCCGTAAAAGAGGCAACATTCCTCTGCTCTGCGGAGGATCAGGACTGTACATTGAAGCTGCAACACGCGGCTACTCACTTCCCGAAGTGCCGGCCAACCCTCAGCTCAGGGCAGAACTCGAAAAAGAAAGCACGGAAGACCTCGTGGCAAGGCTTGCCAGCCTGAAGCCGCTTCACAACACCACAGACTACGACACGCGCAAAAGACTCATAAGAGCCTTGGAGATAGCCATTTACGAATCAGAGCATCCAGTCATCAGGACTACCTGTCTTCCAAAGAACACCTATTATATAGGTACCCTCGTAAGCCGGGATGTCCGGAATGAAAGAATCGACCGCCGTCTCGATGCCAGGCTCAGGGAAGGCATGATTGATGAGATAAGGGGGCTGCTCGAAGGAACCCACCCAGCAATAGTTCCTGATAAAAATGGAATCAGGCAGCCTGTTCGGGCGGAAGACCTGATTTATTATGGTCTTGAATATAAATTCGTTACGCTATACCTCACAGGACAGATAAGCTACGAAAAAATGCGAACTGACCTGGCAACAGCCATACATCAGTTCGCAAAAAGGCAGATGACCTGGTTTCGCGGGATGGAGCGCAAAGGCATCCGGATCCACTGGGTCCAAGTCTGACTATTTCTTGAATTTAACGATTTTATTGGATTCCACGACTTCCTCCACTGTGAGTGAGAACTTATCCAACCATTTCTCACCAGCTTTGACGCTATCCCACTCTTCCATTGAAAGCACCTCAGGATCAAAGATATATATAACAACTTCATCCTGCGGATGGTAGGTCTCCAAAGCCGATTCAATGCCATCGTTGGTCACATAAACATCGAAAGAAGTCTTGGGATCCAGGGAAATCAGAGAACTCTCAGCCGGTTTCTTGTCAGGAAGCTCCCCTGCTCTTTCACATCCTTTGTCCCCATGCTCCGGGATATACCAGACTGTATTGAAAGGACTGTCGTTGGCAAGGGTCAGCACATATTGACGGTTTTGTGAAGGTTCTGACACATAGTCCGGATGTTTGATGCATGATACCGCCATCAATGACATCAGGATAATTGCTGAATTTATAATGTGTTTCATGATTTATCTGTGGTTATGACGTGATACATTCCTGTTCCAACCTATGTTCCATCCTATGCCGATATTGGCGTTGATGACTGCAATAGGGAGTGTAGCAGACCAGCTCTGAGCAGTATCCGGGTCTGTCACATAACAGCCTTTCATATTGTATTCAATGAGTGCCTGTGACCAATTTTCCGGTTCATAAGCTGGCTTGTATTGCATTTCGGTACATCTGTAGCCGAGCTTACGATTGTGAATGCACTTGACAGAACATTCGATGGAGAAGAAGAAATGCGAAGCAACCGAATATGTCAGCTGAAGTCCGGCAAAGCCTGAAAGGCAGTTGAGGTCCGGCTCACCATTGTCTGACATTATATAGTCCGGTCTCGAAGAAATGATTGAATAATTGTAGTTTGTTGCAAGGGAGCCTTCCTTTCTGTTATAACGGTCATAGCTGAAAGAGTACATGTCAAAATTTGATACTCCCACACCCAGTCTCGGTCTGAGGCTGAATTTATCGAAATCATATCTGAAAACCACTCCCGCAAAAAATGAATTCACACAGTGGTTCATGGCATTGCTGGATGAGGTAATGTCATATTTGTATCTGTCTCCGTCCGCATTGTTGACAGCCCTGAAATAATCATTCATTTCAGCATCGCCGCCATCAAAGGAATAAGAGCCGAAAATACCCAGATGCTTGCCGAAAAAGTAAGAATATCTCATCATGAAATTGCCGCCGGAAGTCGCTCCGTAACCCTTGCCGGCATCTCCTTTGACGGAATATGGCATGGTTGAAAAACCTGAATGCAGGTCAATCGTACTGCCGAAAGCATAGCGCAAGTCTGTTTTTGACCGTTTCTGCGCAAAAGAAAGCGCGGTGGAAAGCAGCATGACTACAACCACCGCGAAGGTCTTGAATCTGTGCATATCTATTCATTTTTACCGTCAATAGATGCACAAAGGAGCAAATATGTTGCAAAACGGGCAAAAAAAGCATCAGTGCACCTGGACTGCGAATGCCTGGTGGTTCTCATCTTTCCACCTGTCCTCGTCCCATTCCGGACTCAGATATTCTCCCTGATGGTCGATGGTGAATGCCAGATAAGTGATATTGTAGCCCTGGGCAAGAAAATGCCTTTCATAAAAAGTCTGCACTTCAAAAAGAGCTTCAACAGATTTCTCTCCGCAAACCGACTTCAGTTCGCTGTTCATAATACCTTCTTTATCAGCATTATAAATATCTGTACCACAGGCCAATATCTTCAGGTCATTCTTCAGGGCCATGGCCTTGGAATACTCGTGGAGATAGCGGCTGTCAGTCTTGAGGTTGATAATTCCGCCCTCCTTGAGGAAATTGCGGTAACGGTTCATGAACAGCGGTGAGGTAAGCCTCTTCTTTTCCCTTCCGATCTGAGGATCGGCAAAGGTAATCCAGACTTCGGATATTTCTCCCGGTGCGAAAAGCGACTCTATGAATTCTATCCTCGTGCGCAGGAACGCACCATT
>CAMCIE010000079.1 GCA_945874815.1 uncultured Bacteroidales bacterium | reverse complement strand
GGGTTGATCTCGGCCACAACACTCACCACTCCGGAAATCACACCGGCCTTAGGCTGTGCACCGGACATGCCTCCAAGTCCTGCAGTGACGAACAACATACCGGCCATATTCTCTCTCGAACCCTCCAAACCTCTGGCAGCGAGCTGTTTGCGGGCGGCATTCATCACCGTGATGGTAGTACCGTGAACAATACCCTGAGGACCGATATACATGTACGAACCGGCAGTCATCTGACCATATTGCGACACACCCATGGCATTGAACCTCTCCCAGTCATCCTGTTTCGAATAATTAGGAATCACCATACCGTTGGTCACGATTACCCTTGGAGCATCCCTGTGACTTGGGAACAGACCAAGCGGATGGCCGGAATACATGACCAGGGTCTGCTCATCCGTCATGGTAGCAAGGTACTGCATGACAAGACGATACTGCGCCCAGTTCTGGAAAACGGCTCCGTTTCCGCCATAGGTTATCAGCTCGTGAGGATGCTGGGCAACCCTCGGGTCGAGGTTGTTCTGAATCATCGCCATGATGGCTGCGGCCTGGTGCGATCTGGCCGGATATTCCTGAATCGGACGTGCAAACATCTCATAATCAGGACGGAACCTATACATATATATACGACCATACTCCTTGAGCTCCTGTGCGAATTCTTTTGCCAGAGTCTCATGGTGTTCCTTTGGAAAATACCTGAGCGCATTCTTTATGGCCAGCACCTTTTCCTCAGGAGTCAGAATGTCCTTGCGTTTGGGAGCATGGTTGATGGATTTGTCATAAGGTTTCGGTTCGGGAAGGACTGAAGGAATGCCTTCGAGAATGGATTCTTGAAATTTGTTCATATATATTATGCAAGTTTAGCGTTAATTAAGTCCATAATCTCTTTCTCCAGAGCGCAAGCCTCCTGCGAAATCTTCTCAGCCTCGGTGCAGAGCTCTTCAGCCTTTTGCCTGTCGTTGAGGCCTCCTGCATTGATTTTCACATTGAGCCCTGCTCCGAGAACAGCGGCGCGCGCTGCCAGAGCACCCACTCCGGCATCAGAGATTGAATTCGGATTGCCTTCCAAAGCCATTGCCTTCACCAGCGGGAACACTGCACAAGCAGCCTTCATTGTCTTCAGAGGTACCTGCGCCGCGTACAAGGTAGCAGCCTCAAGAGCCTCAGCCCTTGCCTGTTTCTCTTCCTCACTGCCCTTAGGCATGCCCAGAGCCGCCATGATACGGTTGAAAGCAGCTGTATCTTCATCCACCAAAGCTATGAGCCTGCCAATCAGAGCCTGGCCTTCATCAGCATAGTCCGAGAATTCTTTCCATCTTGCATCCCAGCCTGGCTTGTGAGAAGAAAGATTTGCGACCATGGTACCGAGAGCAGCTCCGAGAGCACCCATGTAAGCAGAAACGGAACCGCCGCCAGGGGCAGGGGACTCAGATGCAGTCTCGTATGCAAAGCCTTTGCAAGTCATCCTTACAAGTTTCTCGTTCTTTGCAGCCTCTGCCTCGTCAACCATCAGATACTCAATGATTTTCTCCTTAGGGTCGAAAGGCTTGAGGTCATCAAGTCCCATGGATTTTACGGCAATCTTGAGGATTTCCTCTTCAGAAATACCCGTTGAACGCTGCTGTTTCTCAAGGAAATATTTGCCTGCGTCAATCAATGTCTTTTTTGGAACAAGGCCCACAATCTCCGTTCCGGTCACTCTGAGTCCCCTTGCCTGGGCTGCCCTGCATACTTCCTCGAAAGCTTTGTGAAGAGGAGTGGCATTGATGTCGGTAATGTTCATCGACACCTGGGCAGTACCGTATTCATCTATGAACCAGCCGATTGCCTTGCAGCCTTTCAATGTGCCCGGAATCATCACGGTCTTTCCGTTTTCGTCTTTCACAATTTTTCCCGTGATAGGGTTGCCCTCCCTTTTCGGACGGCCTTTCTCCCTGACGTCAAAGGCAACGGCATTGGCCCTGCGGGTAGAAGTAGTATTGAGATTGAAATTGACTGCTATAAGAAAATCCCTTGCGCCAACGTTGCTGGCTCCGGAAAGTGCTGCTTTTTCAGTGTATTCTCCCGGACCGAAATCTGGCATTCTCTGCGGGTCTGACATCTTTTCGGGAAGAGCCTCATATTCACCAGAACGGCACACTGCAAGATTCTTTCTTTCAGGCTTATATGCTGCGGCTTCATAGCAGTAGCACGGGATTCCGAGTTCCTTGTACACCCTTTCGGCAACACTCCGTGCAATTTCGGCACATTCTTCAAGAGTGATTCCCGACACCGGGATGAAAGGCAGCACGTCAGTCGCACCTGAACGGGGGTGTGCTCCATGATGCTGTCTCATGTCAATGAGTTCACCGGCGCATTTCACACCTGCGAAGGCAGCCTCGGCAACTGCTTCAGGAGAACCCGTGAATGTCACCACGGTCCTGTTTGTCGCTTCACCCGGATCAACGTTAAGTACCTTGATGCCAGGGGTTTCGCATGAAGCCTCGGCACCGCCTTTTTCAATGGCTGAAACAATCGCGTCAATTACTTCCTTGTTGCGTCCCTCGCTGAAATTTGGCACGCATTCAACAATTCTTTCCATATAAATCAAATTTCATTATAACCATCGCCCTATCTTCACCGTTGTCATATCGAGCATCGGCAAGATATCGCCAAATAAACTTTTAAAGATAGCCCCTTTGCCCGAAACTGCAAAATATTTCTTATTTTTGTGTCCCAAAATAAAAATATGACAACATATAAACACATAATAACCACTGTATTGACGCTGTCGCTCGCATTCTCCTGCACATCCCCGTCAAGCACCACCCCCACACAACCAGAAGAAAACCTCCCCTGCGGGGAAACAATCCGGGAGAACGTCCTGCCTCGGCTTGACACCCTCCGCTGCGTTGAATCAAAAGTCAGAAACGGACAATTCTTCTCCAGCATCCTGACCGGTGCCGGACTCTCCGCCAACCAGGCCTACGACCTTGTCCAGGCCTGCGATTCAGTCTTCGATGTCCGTTCACTCCGCACAGGCGCCATATACAGAGCATATTATCAAAGCGACAAAGACATTCCTTCCTATATTATATATGAAAGGGACAGGATAAACAGCATCGTTTTCGACTGCCAGCCACCATATCGGGCATGGACCTGTTCCAAACCGGTCGTGACTGAACGCCGCTACACGGATGTCACCATCCGCTCCTCGCTTTGGAACGACATGGTGGCAGCAGGAGTAACCCCAAGGCTTATACTTTCATTATCAGAAATTTATGCCTGGACAGTGGATTTTTTCGGACTACAGAAAGGAGACCGCTTCAGAGTGCTGTACGATGTAAGTCTTTGTGAAGGTGAAATCATGTCTGTCGATACAGTCAGATATGCAGTTTATTCCAGCTCCGGCAAAGATTTTCCCATGATCATGTTCAATCAGGGTGACGGCGGCAACATCTGGTGGAACGACGAAGGCGAAAGCATGAGGAAGGCCTTCCTGAAGGCCCCGCTGCAATACTCTCGCATAAGTTCCGGCTTTTCTTACGCAAGGAAACATCCTGTCACCCGCAAGGTACAGCCACACACCGGAGTAGATTATGCTGCACCTGCCGGCACGCCCGTCATGTCAATCGGCGACGGCGTCGTCACCAGCGCCAAATATGAGGGAGCCGGAGGCAACACCATCAGAATCAGGCACAACTCTGTATATTCCACAGCCTATCTTCACCTGTCCAGATATGCTTCCGCTCTGAAGGCCGGCAAACGCGTCCGCCAGGGTGAAGTCATAGGCTATGTCGGCTCCACAGGCCGTTCCACAGGACCTCACCTTGATTTCCGTGTCTGGAAAAACGGAAGCCCCATCAATCCTTTGAAAATGGAATCGCCTCCTGCAGAGCCGGTCAAGACCGAAAACAGGGCAGCCTTCCTGAAACAGAAAGCCGCCCTTGAAGCTTCGGTGGACACAATCCGTGTCCTTCAATATATTGGTAAAGTGCTGGAAACCATTTGATTGCCGATGGCTGTCCGGACGCCTGGACTAGATGGCATTCCGTCTATCCGAGATTGCTGCATATCAGTGTGGCAGATGTGACCGACTCAACCTTCACGTGAGTATAGTCGCCCGGCTTCTCGCCCAGACTTGGGAACACACACATTTTGTTGTTGCTGGCCCTGCCGCAAAGCTCGTCAGGATTCTTCTTGGAAGGACCCTCGACAAGGACTCTGAATTCTTTTCCAATCTCCTTTTCATTGCTCTTGAGGCTCATGCGTCCCTGAAGGGCTATGATTTCGTTGAGCCTGCGAGTTTTTTCCTGATACGGTATGTCATCCGGATACTTTCTTGAAGCAAGGGTTCCCGGGCGCTCGGAGTATGCGAACATGAATGCTGAATCAAAAACGACCTCTTCCATAAGTGAAAGCGTATCCTGATGATCCTGGAGTGTTTCGCCGCAGAACCCAGCAATGACGTCAGTGGTGATGCCGCAGTCAGGTATAACGCTGCGAATCTTCCTTACCCTTTCGAGATACCACTCCCTGTCATACTTCCTGCGCATTTTTTCAAGCATGACACTGCTGCCGGATTGAACCGGAAGGTGGATGTGCTTGCAGATGTTAGGATACATCGCCATCGTGTATATGACTTCGTCGCTGATGTCCTTTGGATGGGACGTGGAAAAACGTACCCTCAGGTCAGGGTCAATCTTTGCCACCATTTCCAGTAACTGCGCAAAATTCACATCCTTGTCAGGAGTCTGTGCATCCTTCCACAGATAGGAGTCCACGTTCTGGCCTAAAAGAGTGATTTCCTTGTAACCGTTCTCGAAGAGCTGTTGAGCTTCGTTGAGGATAGTCTGAGGGTCGCGACTCCTTTCAGCACCTCTTGTATAAGGAACCACACAATATGAGCAGACATTATTGCATCCCCTCATGATAGAGATGAAGGCACTGATTCCGTTTTTATCCATCCTGACAGGGGAAATATCCGCGTAAGTCTCTTCATGTGAGAGCATTACATTTATTTGCGGCGAATCCGGCCTTACTGCTGCAATCAGTCCCGGAAGGCTTCTGTATGAGTCCGGTCCTGCCACTATGTCCACATCGTGCCCGTCGAGCAGCCTGTCTTTCAACCTCTCTGCCATGCATCCGACGATGCCGATGAGCACATTGTCTCTTTTCTTTTTCTGGAGTTTGAACTGGTCGATCCTTCCCCATATCCTCTGTTCGGCGTTGTCCCTGATGGAGCAGGTGTTGGCCAGAATCAGGTTTGCCTGGTCCATGTCCTCCGTCAGCACATAGCCGGCATTCTGAAGAATCGAGAGGATGACTTCACTGTCGTTGACATTCATCTGACATCCATAGGTTTCAATGTAAACCTTGGGTTTTGTCGGGTCTATAATTGGTTTTATATCTGTCATATTCCGATGTTTTCTCACTTGTGTCCAACCGGCAAAGATAGGATTTTTCAATGAATTTCGTTAACTTTGTATTTCAATTTGTCCATTAAGAAATTATATACATGATGAGAAAGAATCGTATTCTGTTGATAATAACGGCCTTTTTGGCAGGCATCCTGTTTTCCGGTTGTGCGGTAAACAAACTTAATGTGAGCAATGTGAAATTGGATGGCATATCTCCCAAGGGCTTCCGTTCCATGGATGTCCGGTTGAGCGCAGATATAGACAACCCGGCTGCAAGCATACGATTTTCAGATATCAAGGCATACATATATTCAGATGGAAAGGTACTTGGTACGATTGTTGCCCAGCCAGTCGAGATTCCACGCCGATTCAAAGGAAGAAGCAACATCGAAGCCAATATGACTCTGTCTGAAAATGCTTCAGTCTATGAAGTCCTCAAAATCGCCGCTTCAAAAGAAAAATTGAACCAATGTACAGTTGATCTTGAACTTAAATACCGTCAGGGAAAAGGCGCTCCAATCGCCGTAAAACGCAAGGGTATGACCATAGAAGAACTGTCAAGAACTTTTTGATGATGAAAAAACTCCATATTATTATTGCCGCAGTCGTGGCTGTATTATGCCTTCCGGACATTGATGTCCATGCGCAGGAAATTGAAATCCCTGAGGGATATGAACTTGTTGATTCTCTTGTATATAGGATTAATTCTCCGGTGGACAGCTCTCTGGTGGGCGTGAACATCTTCGACATCATGCCATCGCGCCAGCGCGGTGATGACGGCAATGTGACTGTGAATCAGTCTGCTGAAGTAGCTTCTTCGATGAGGAACTACATTTCTTCCAATTCCACAAGGGAATTGACTGGCTATAGGGTGAGGATATTTTTCGGCAATCACCGTACGGCCAGGATGGATTCCGAGGCGGTTTTGGAAAAATTCTCCCAATTATATCACGATACTCCGGCATACAGGACCTATGTCAATCCATATTTCAAGGTAACTGTTGGAGATTTTCGGACTAAGTCTGAAGCGATGGCTCTTCTGGAACGTATCAAAGGCGATTTTCCAAGTGCTTTCGTACTCAAGGAAACCATCAGTTTCCCTGTGGTTGACAAGGACAATGCCTATGTCGTGGATACTGTAAAAGTTCTCAGACCCAAGGTCTCGTCATTGTAACTAAAACTTGCACACATTATGTTGAAACAAGGATTGGAACTGAAGCAGACGCAGAAATTGTCCCCGCTTCAGATACAGACCATCAAACTGATTGAACTTCCTATCCAGGAACTTGAACAGCGAATCACGAAAAGCCTCAACCTGCATGCCGCTTCGTGTT
>CAMCIE010000078.1 GCA_945874815.1 uncultured Bacteroidales bacterium | reverse complement strand
GTGAGCAATATCCGCGACCTTACAGCAGGATTCAAGTACAATGCAGCAGGCCCGGTGTGGACGGAAGACTCCAGAGCCATCTGTTTCAATGCATTGGCTGAAGGACTTCAAGGCATCTTCAAGGCAGATGTCCAAAACAGTTCCATCAGCAGGCTCACCTCGGATGACCAGTGGTATGACTACGACTCTCCATTCTGCATCAGAAAGGGTGACAACGGAGCGGAGCAGCTCCTGACCACATATTGCAGCCTGACATTCCCTACTGAAATCGTTGCTGTGAACCTCAGGGACGGGAAATTCGAGGGCAATGCCCAGATAACCAGGGAAAACGAACATATCACCTCGCAGCTTGCCACATTGAAAATCGAGGACAGGAAGGTCAGGACAATCGACGGCAAACAAATGCTGACATGGGTGGTATATCCGCCTGAATTCGATGCTCAGAAGGAATATCCTTCCATTCTGATTTGTCTCGGCGGTCCTCAGGGAACCATAAGCCAGGGATGGTCATACAGATGGAACTATATGCTCATGGCAATGCAGGGATATGTCGTGGTTCTGCCTAACAGAAGAGGTACTACTGCATTCGGTCAGGAATGGACCGAGCAAATCTCAGGTGACTATCCCGGTCTGAACATGCAGGATTATCTGGCTGCGGCGAGGGAGCTCAAGGCAGAGCCTTATGTTGGGAAAATGGCTGCCTGCGGCGCCAGCTATGGTGGTTATTCGGTATATTATCTCTGTGGTACTCACGGAAATACATTTGATGCTTTCATTGCCCATGCGGGAATTTTCAATGAGGAACACATGTATATGACCACGGAAGAGATGTGGTTCCCTAACTTTGACAACGGCGGCCTGCACGAGTGCGTCATCGATCCGCGCGTCGGCACTCCTGAGGGACCTGTAGGCCCTGCAGGTGACGGTGTTACCTTCGGCGGCATCAAGCAGGGTGGTTCTCCGTGGAGCAACATGCCGAAGGCTGTGCGCCACTATGCGCTTTCTCCGCACAAGCTTGTGACCAACTGGCATACTCCGCTGATGGTCATCCATGGCGGTATGGATTACAGGGTACCGGTTGATGAAGGAATGGCGGCATACAATGCAGCCCAGATGATGGGAGTTCCTTCACGTCTTCTCATCTTCCCTGACGAGAACCACTGGATATTGAAGCCTCAGAATGCACTTTTGTGGCATCGCGAATACTTCCGCTGGCTTGACACCTGGTGCAAATAACAAAAAGAGGTGGGCCTTCAAGCCCACCTCATTCATATTTAGCCGATTGATATCAGCATACTCCGTCAATAGCAACGGGAGAAGTTGCGATTTTGGACACAAGGCCCTGGAGAACCTTTCCGGGGCCGACCTCCATAAATGAGTCTGCTCCGTCAGCAATCATGTTTTCCACGCTCTGAGTCCAGCGTACCGGTGAAGTCAGCTGAGCAAGGAGATTTGCCTTAATCTCGGCAGGGTCAGTTGACGGACGGGCTGTAACATTCTGGTACACAGGACAAACAGGAACTGAGAAAACAGCCTTCTCGATACCCTCGGCAAGTTCAGCGCGGGCAGGCTCCATAAGTGGAGAATGAAAAGCTCCGCCGACAGGAAGCACCAGGGCACGTTTTGCTCCGGCCTCTTTCATCTTCACGCAGGCAGCTTCGACAGCCTCTTTCTCTCCGGAAATCACTATCTGGCCATTGCAATTGTAGTTTGCAGGGACCACTGTACCCTCACATTCCGCACACAAAGCCTCAATGGTCTGTGTCGGAAGGGCAATGATTGCAGCCATAGTACCGGGCTGGATCTCACAAGCTTTCTGCATTGCCCTTGCCCTGATGGAAACAAGTTTCAGTCCCTCCTCAAAATCCATCGCTCCGGCGGCAACGAGTGCGGAAAACTCTCCAAGAGAGTGTCCTGCCACCATATCAGGCTGGAAATCAGGAAGACATTTTGCAAGAACAACGGAATGAAGAAATATTGCCGGCTGAGTTACCTTGGTCTGCTTCAAATCTTCGGCTGTTCCTTCAAACATGATATCAGTAATTCTGAAGCCAAGAATTTCATTGGCTTTTTCAAGCATTTCACGCGCTATGGCATTGTTGTCATACAGGTCCTTCGCCATACCGGGGAACTGAGACCCCTGACCTGGGAATACATACGCCTTCATATCTTTATAATCATTAAAAGAGACTTGATAGTCAAATCATTTTTCAGGCGGCAAAAATACACAATCCCGGTACAATTCCCAAACCGGGGGAGGCGACAAGGCCGGTATTTCGCCACAAATGCGAAGAAAAGAGGATAAATGATGTTCTTTGTGGTGAATTTCACGGAAATTTATTAATTTTGCAGCCTTGTCGGCCCTATAGTTTAATGGATAGAATTTCAGATTCCGGTTCTGACGGTTGCGGTTCGATTCCGCATGGGGCTACCAAACTAAGCTGTCTGGCTTGGGCTTCTCGCAATAAAATTCACATTTTTTCATATTTTTCACTGATTTGCGGAATTTTTGAGTAAATTTGCGCGGCACTTGACTCTTGGTCGTGCACGGTAACGGAAATTATTGTAAAACTCATAAACCACTAATAGATTATGGCAAACGAAAAGAAATTCGTCACTTGTGACGGTAACTGGGCAGCGGCACACATCGCTTACCTTTTCAGTGAGCATGCAGCCATCTACCCTATCACCCCTTCATCAACAATGGCAGAATATGTTGATGAGTGGGCTGCACAAGGCAAAAAGAACCTCTTCGGTGAGGTTGTCAAAGTAACCGAGATGCAGAGCGAGGGTGGAGCTGCCGGTGCAGTTCACGGTTCGCTTCAGGCTGGAGCACTTACCACAACATTCACAGCATCACAGGGTCTTCTCCTTATGATCCCTAACATGTATAAGATTGCAGGTGAGCTCCTTCCAACTGTATTCCATGTTTCAGCACGTGCTCTTGCATCACACGCCCTGTCAATCTTCGGTGACCACCAGGACGTTATGGCATGCCGCCAGACAGGATTTGCAATGCTCGCTTCAGCTTCAGTCCAGGAAGCTCTCGACATGGCAGCTGTTGCACACCTTGCAGCTATCAAATCAAGCGTTCCTTTCCTCCACTTCTTCGACGGATTCCGTACTTCTCACGAGATCCAGAAAATCGAGCTCATCGATGAGGAGGCTCTCAAAGGAATGATCAGCACAAAATCACTCGCAAGATTCAGAGCAAAAGCTCTTTCACCAGACGCTCCTGTAACCCGCGGTACCGCTCAGAACGGTGACGTTTACTTCCAGGCACGCGAGGCTTGCAACCAGTACTACGATGCAGTTCCTGACGTAGTTGCAAGATACATGGGTGAGATCAGCGAGCTTACAGGCCGTGAGTACCGTCCGTTCGACTATTACGGAGACCCTGAGGCTGAGAACATCATCATCGCCATGGGTTCTGTTACCGAGACAATCAAGGAGACTATCGACTACCTCCAGGCACAGGGCAAGAAGGTCGGCCTCCTCATCGTACGTCTTTACAGACCATTCTCAGCTAAATATTTCCTCAAAGCCCTTCCAAAGAGCGTCAAGAGAATCGCTGTCATCGACAGGACAAAAGAGCCGGGCGCTCTCGGAGAGCCTCTCTTCCTCGACATCAAGGCAATCTTCCAGGGCATGGAGAACGCACCGCTCGTAATCGGCGGCCGCTACGGTCTCTCATCAAAGGATACAACTCCTGCACAGATCGTGTCAATCTACGAGAACCTCGAGCTTTCAGAGCCTAAGGATGGATTCACCATCGGAATCGTGGATGACCTCACATTCAAGTCACTCCCTGCAAAAGAGGAAATCTCAATCGTTAAACCTGGTACAACAGAGTGCAAATTCTACGGACTCGGTTCAGACGGTACTGTCGGAGCTAACAAGAACACCATCAAGATTATCGGTGACCACACTCCTAAATATTGCCAGGGCTATTTCGACTATGACTCAAAGAAATCTGGCGGATACACTTGCTCACACCTCCGTTTCGGAGATTCACCAATCAAGGCTCCTTACCTTGTGAGCACTCCTGACTTCGTTGCATGCCACGTTCCGTCATACCTTACAAAATATGACGTTCTCAAGGGCATCAAGGAGAACGGTACCCTCCTTCTGAACAGCCTCTGGGATGAGGAAGAGACTCTCAAGAGAATTCCTGACCATGTAAAGGCTATCATCGGAAAGAAGAACATCACCCTCTACATCATCAACGCAACCAAGATTGCTGCTGAAATCGGACTCGGCGGAAGGACCAACACCATTCTCCAGAGTGCATTCTTCAAGATTACAGGCATCATCCCTTACGAGGAGGCTGTTTCATACATGAAGAAAGCTATCGTGAAGTCTTACGGCAAGAAGGGTGAGAACGTTGTCAACATGAACTACGCTGCAGTTGACAGAGGTGGCGAGTACACCAAGGTCGAGATTCCTGCAGACTGGAAGAACATCACAGCAAAATTCGAGAATCCTAACAAGGACCGTCTCGCTCCTGCATTCGTTAAGGAAATCGCTGACGTTGTGAACGCACAGTGCGGTGACACTCTTCCTGTAAGCGCATTCAAGGATCAGGCTGACGGAACAATTCCTGCAGGTACTACAGCTTACGAGAAACGTGGCGTTGCAGTGAAAGTTCCTGAGTGGCAGGCTGACAACTGTATCCAGTGTAACAACTGTGCATTTGTCTGCCCTCACGCAGCAATCCGTCCGTTCCTTCTTACTGACGAAGAGGCAGCTGCAGCTCCTGCAGGCATCAAGACTCAGCAGGGCAAGGCTGTATTCAAAGAGTACAAGTTCGCTCTCTCAGTTTCAGTAATGGACTGTACAGGTTGCGGCAACTGTGCCGACGTTTGTCCTGCAAAGGAGAAGGCTCTCGTAATGAAGCCGCTTGATACTCAGGTTGCCGAGCAGGCTAACTTCGATTATCTCCACGCACACGTGGGCTATAAGGACGGCGTTCAGAACAAGGCAGCAAATGTCAAGAACGCTCAGTTCGCTCAGCCTCTGTTCGAGTTCTCAGGCGCCTGCGCAGGTTGCGGTGAGACTCCATACATCAAGACCATCACTCAGCTCTTCGGTGACCACATGATGGTTGCAAATGCTACCGGATGTTCTTCAATCTACGGTGCATCATTCCCTGCAGCTCCTTACTGCAAGGACGCAAACGGACACGGTCCGGCTTGGGCAAACTCACTCTTCGAGGACTTCTGCGAGTTCGGTCTCGGTATGAAGCTCGGTTCTGACAGGGCACGCTCAACCGTTGCACGCCTTATGGAAGAAGGACTTGCATGCTCATGCTGCTCTAACGAAATGAAGGACCTCTTCACCAAGTGGCTTGAGAACAGGAACGATGCAAAGGTTACCCGCGAGGTTGCTGACGCACTCATTCCGCTTTGCGAGGCTTGCGGTTGCGACATCTGCAAACAGCTCGTTGAGTACAAGACATTCATCCCTGCACGCAGCCAGTGGATTATCGGTGGTGACGGTGCATCTTACGATATCGGATACGGCGGACTTGACCACGTACTCGCTTCTGGTGAGAATGTGAATATCCTCGTTCTTGATACTGAGGTTTACTCAAATACCGGCGGACAGTCATCAAAGGCTACTCCTGCAGGAGCTATCGCCAAGTTTGCAGCTTCAGGTAAGAGAGTACGCAAGAAAGACCTTGGTATGATGGCTATGAGCTACGGCTATGTATATGTTGCACAGGTTGCAATGGGTGCATCTCCAGCTCAGTACTTCAATGCTATCAAAGAGGCAGAGGCTTACGACGGTCCGTCACTCGTGATTGCTTACGCTCCATGTATCAACCACGGTCTGAAGGCTGGTATGGGTCTCAGCCAGAAAGAGGAGAAACTCGCTGTCGATTGCGGTTACTGGCACCTTTACAGGTTCAACCCTGCTCTTGAGGGAACAGACAAGAATCCGTTCACTCTTGACAGCAAGGAGCCTGACTGGAGCAAGTTCCAGGACTTCCTCAAAGGTGAGGTTCGTTTCGCATCCCTCTACAAGATGTTCCCTGACAGAGCTGGTGAGCTCCTCCAGAAAACTGAAGAGTTCGCTAAGATCCGTCTCGAGACCTACAAGAAACTTGCTGGCAAATAATTGCTGACAACATACATAATAAACGAGGTGGCCTGAGGGTCACCTCGTTTATTATAAAGATATATCTGTCAGAAGGCTACGAATAAGGGCGCAGGTGTTTGTGCGTGCAAATGACTCGGAAGGCAGATAAAGCAAATCAAAGTTCAGACTTTTCTCCAAAGAAGCGGCACAAATGCTCATCCTGACCTTGGCAATGGAATTCGGAACCGGTGCAGCAGAAGAAGCAGGAACTATGACCACGGCAAGGTCACATTCCCTTGCGGAAGTGCGTCTGAATATTATCTGGGGATGAATCCTGCTGAAATTGGAAAGTGCCGGCGAAAGTATGTGCTGCCAAATCTCATCCGAAGCGAAAACTGTCAGGTCAGCAGGCGGCAATTGCGTGAAAAGCCTGTCTGCAGAGTCGCCTAAAGTCTTGATTTTCATTGCATATTCAAGAAGAAGACGACCATGGTCCGTAAGACTGACACTCCCCTTTTCCCTATTGAAAAGCTTCACCCCGGCCTGTTTCTCAAGCTCGGAAATATTCTGGCTGACGGCAGGTTGGGTTATTCCCAATGCAGTCGCAGCCTTGGTGAAACTTCCCTCGGAAGCCACCTTCATAAAAACGGATATTTTGAAATCTTCAAAC
>CAMCIE010000077.1 GCA_945874815.1 uncultured Bacteroidales bacterium | reverse complement strand
ATGGAGAAATAGAGTCCGAGGGCACCTCCCCACAAAGCAAGTGTGGCAGCTCCGGAAATAGCCTTTCCTTTCTTTGTTTCAGACTGGAATACTCCGAAGAGGGTGTAGATTGAAACGGCAATCAGAGCAAGAGCCCAGATGTTGAAACCTATTCTCAAGGCTCCGGTAACAGAGTTTGCAGTATAGTCACGGGCAAAGAGAGTCATTGTCGCACCGTTCTGGTGGAATGCCATCCAGAAGAAAATAACCACGGCGAACACAAGGATAAGTGCAGTGATGCGGCTCTTTGTCTGAGCTGGAGTGAGCTCGACTTCAGCAGCAGCGGCAGGGCTTGCAGATTTCTGCTTTGCGTTCACATCAGCATGCTTGAACCAGCTGCGGCATCCGTAATAGATTGCTACAGAAAGGATAAGGGAGATACATGCAACGCCAAATCCATAGTTGTAGGCGGTCGAAAGCTTCTCGATATAGAATGGAGCAAAACTTGCCATGTCCATTGAAGCGGCACCTGGCATGCTTGCTGCAAGTCCTTCAAGTTTGCTCAGGTTTTCAGGAGTGATTGTCCCGTTCATCATCTGATGGGCAAGAGCTGGAATGTTTGCATTGTAAACGAGGTCCGCCTTGCCGAGGAAGAAGTTGGTGACATACTTGGCCATAGAAGGAGCGAACATGGCGCCGATATTGATTGCCATATAGAAAAGGCTGAATGCGGAGTCCCTCTTTGCTTCATATTTTGGGTCATCGTAAAGGTTGCCCACAAGGACCTGGAGGTTACCTTTGAAGAGTCCGGTACCCATGGCGATAAGAGCCAATGCCCCGAACATCAGAATCTTGCCGGTGATATCGGCTCCTGTCGGAATAGAGAGGCAGAGATATCCTGTGAACATGACTGCAATACCGATGGTAACGCATTTGCCATATCCGATTTTGTCGGCGAGGATACCTCCGATCAGAGGCATGAAATAAACTCCGGCCAGGAAAATTGAGTAAATCTGTGTGGCGGCAGCCGCGCTGTATCCGAACTTCGCCTGAATGAACAGGAGGAAGATGGCCAGCATAGTGTAGTAGCCGAAACGCTCACCTGTGTTGGCGAGGGCGAGGGCGAATAAACCTTTTGGTTGACCTTTGAACATAATTTTTGTGTTTTTATTGTTAGTAATTAAAAATTACAAGTCCGGATGATGCCTCTGGGATATTGGCATCAAATTCACAAAGATAATAAAATATGATGAATATGGAAATCCGTCGTGAGATTTTGAAAGACTGACGGTGATTTTGTTTCGTTGCGTTAGGGTTTTGAAATGAAAAATGGTATATTTGCTTTTTGGAAAAGCCGGAGTGGGCACGAAACAATCCGGTATTTATGGATTGTATAGTATATTTTATTGTATATGAGTCATTTAGGCGCGAGAATTTTGTGTGGGATGGTCAATGTCTTCGGCAAGCTCCCCCTCAGTTTCCATTATGCGGTGGGCAGTATGGCCTCATCATTGGCAAAAAATGTGTTCAAATATCGCTATGACGTGGTTCTGACCAACTTGGCAAGGTCATTCCCGGAAAAGACTTACGGCGAAATCAGGGAAATTGCCAATAAGTTCTATTCCCATTTCGGGGATATTTTCGCAGAGGCCATCTGGTTCGGAGCATCATCTTATGAACGTCTGAATAAAAGCGGGTTGGTCTGGATAACCAATCCGAAGGTAATCAACGACTTGTTCGCCACCACAAAATCAACGACTGTCCTTTTCTCGCATTGCGGCAACTGGGAAATCCTCGGAGGTCTTCTGGGATATCCCACGGCAACTGGTGAGGCACTCGCATTGAAAGAAAAAAACATCAAGGTGGTTTACAAGCGTTTGCATAATGCCACTTCCAATGATTTTTTCAAGAGAAACAGGGTGAGGCCCCTTGTCGAAGCGGGCGATATTTGCCAGATAGAAAGTGATGACATCCTTCGTTTTGCAATGAAGTACAGGAACGAACAGAACGTATATATCTATATTGCTGACCAATATCCATATATGACAGCCTATGAGGTGGGGGAGTTTCTGCATCAGCAGACCAAGGCGATGCTCGGAAGTGTCAAGCTGGCACATAAATTGGGGCACAGCGTGGTTTATTTGGGAATGAAGGCGGTAAGTCGCGGCAAATATGAATTTTCATTCACTCCAATCTGCAGGGATGCGTCGAAGATGCAGCCGGAGGAGATTGTGCGGCAATATTTCGATTTGCTGGAAAAGGATATAAAGGAGTGCCCTCACAATTGGTTGTGGACACATAAAAGGTGGAAATAATAAATAAAAGGAATACACAATTATGAAACGATTGTTTTTGTTTTCTGTGGCTTTTGCCATGTTGTCATCGGTTGGAATGCCGGTGTCAGCGAAGAATGAACCTGATATGGAAGGTGTTGTCACTTATTGTCTTCCTTCAACTGTCATTTCCTTGCAGGTTGAGGCTGAGCATGAGACTTTCCATGCCGGACCTTATGCGAAATTTGCAGAGAAATATCTCGGCGTCAAGGCGCGTCAGAAAGATGAATCGACTGTCAGGATCAAAAGCGTGAAGATGACTCCTTATGTGGAGGCTGACCAGAGCAAACGTTATTCAATGCAGGTTCCGAAAGGGGATATAGATGCAACAACCATGAGGCTGACTTCATCCGGACTTGTTTCTTTTTCGGATGCTTCCTTCGGTGACGGAGTAGTGTGGAAATTCCCGGGCCAGTCCAAAGGTGATTTTTCAAACAAAGGCGTATCATCCAACCTTACATCCGAATCAGCCACTCTTTATCGCAATTCCAAAAAGGAGTCTTCATACAGCAAGGTTTCTGTACAGCAGAACATGGTGGTGGAAAAATCTGCCGACAAGAAGGCTGCTGAGGCAGCTGAAACCATTTTCAAACTCCGCCAGAAGAGGCTTCAGATTGTGACTGGAGATACTGATGCAACTTACAGCGGCGAGGCGATGGGGGCTGCAATCGCGGAACTGACCAGGCTTGAAGAGGAGTATATGACTCTTTTTGTCGGTTATTCGGACTATAATGACATGGCCATGTCGTTTGATGTGATCCCCGATACAGAGGCTGAAAGCCAGATGTATATCGCTTTCAGGATTTCAGACACTGCCGGTCTTCTGCCGGCCGACAATCTTTCAGGAAAGCCGGTTGTAATGGAAATCATTCCTCAGGCTTTCGCCCAGCCGGAAATGTCGGAGAAGGCAGACAAGTACAAGAAAAAAGTGCAGGTTCATTACAGAATCCCTTCAATTTGTACAGTCAAGATTCTGGATGGAAAGAATCTGCTGATCCAGAGCCGAATCCCTGTTTATCAGCTAGGACAGGAATCATCCATGCCTGTTAACATCAAACTTCAGTAATATAATTATTAACACATAAAGATATGACTATCAAAGAACTGGATCCACAGATAGTGTGGAAGAACTTTTACGAAATCACTCGCATTCCAAGGCCTTCAAAACATGAGGAGAAGATTGCGAAGTATTTATATGATTGGGGCGTGAGCCATGGCTTCGAGACCATCATCGACGGTGACCCGATTGGAAACGTCATCATCAGGAAACCGGCCACCCCGGGTTGCGAGAACATGAAGGGTGTAATCCTTCAGGGACACATGGACATGGTTCCGCAGAAAAATGCAGATACTGTCCATGATTTTGAGAATGACCCGATTGAAACCTATATCGACGGAGACTGGGTACGTGCCAAAGGCACGACCCTCGGTGCGGACAATGGCCTTGGAGTCGCAATGGCACTGGCAGTCCTCGAGTCGGACAACATCAAGCACGGCCCAATCGAGGTACTCGTCACCTTCGATGAAGAGACAGGCATGACAGGAGCCCAGGCTCTCAAACCAGGCTTGCTCAAAGGTGATATTCTCATCAACCTTGATTCCGAGACCGAAGGAGAGTTCTGCATAGGATGTGCGGGAGGACTGGATTTCACCGGTACTGCCGATTGCCCGATGGAGGACAAACCTGAACGATGGCTTCCTTACGAATTGTCTGTCAAGAGGTTGCGCGGAGGCCACTCGGGTATCGAAATCATTCTTGACAGGGCGAACGCGAACAAGGCAGTTGCATATACCGTATATGCACTCATGAAAGAGGTGGGAGTGAAACTTGTGGACTTCAAGGGCGGTACTCTGAGGAATGCCATACCGAGGGAAGCTTTCGCAACCCTTTATGTTAGCCCGGACAAGGTGGAGGCGGCAAATGCAGTGGTGGACAATGTATTCTCTGCCCTTGTTGCAGAATACAAATCCACTGACCCTCTTGCAGAAGTTCATTTCGAACCGGCAGAGAGACCGGATCTCCCTTATGTGGAGGATGCTGCTGCCATGAAGCTCATTCAGGCCCTTATAGCCTGCCCGGACGGAGTTGAGAAAATGAGTGCTTCCGTATCAGGACTTGTCGAGACTTCCAACAACCTCGCCGTGGTATCTATCGGGAACGGTCGTTTCGAGGTACGCACCCTCATGAGAAGTTCAGTTGACCTTGCAAAGGAGGCGCTTGCACTCAAAATCCGCTCCATTTTCGAGCTTGCAGGAGTGAGTGTCTCATTCACCGGAGGATATTCAGGATGGGCTCCAAACGCTTCTTCCGAGATTCTTTCGCTCATGAAGACCCTTTACAAGGATATTTTCGGCAATGAACCTGCAGTGATGGCTATCCATGCTGGTCTTGAATGTGGTATTCTTGCAGGTGCATATCCTCATTGGGACATGATTTCATGCGGTCCTACCCTGGAAAGCCCGCATTCTCCTGACGAGCGTGCCAACATCCCTTCAGTTGCCAAGATGTGGTATTTCCTGAGGGCAGTGCTGGAGGCAATTCCTGTAAAGTAATTGTTTGATATTTAAAAAATTATTCCTATATTTGCAGCCCATTTGCGGGGATATGTCCCTGCAAATGGGCGCAAATTATTATTAAACAGTTAATTACAAACAAAATGATCAAACAGTACGAAACCGTTTTCATTGCAACTCCCGTTTTGTCTGAGGCTCAGATGAAGGAAGCGGTAAAGAAGTACACTGACCTTATCGTAAGAAAAGGTGGAGAGATTGTGTACGAAGAGGACTGGGGGCTCAAACAGCTCGCCTATCCGATCCAGAAGAAGACCACTGGATTCTATTATCTTATTGAGTTCAAGGCTGACTCACAGTTCATCGAGAGACTCGAGACCGAGTACCGTCGCGACGAGAGGATTATCCGTTTCCTCACTTTCGCTATGGACAAACACGCTGTGGCTTACGCTGAGAAGAGAAGGGCTAACAAACAGGCTAAATAATTGAGGAGGATAGAATTATGGCACAGAACAATGAAATCCGTTATCTTAACCCTCCTACAGTAGAGGTTAGAAAGAAAAAATACTGCCGTTTCAAAAAAGCAGGTATCAAATATGTAGATTACAAGGATGCTGAGTTCCTCAAGAGGTTCCTCAACGAGCAGGGTAAGATTCTCCCTCGCCGTCTCACCGGTACTTCACTCAAATTCCAGAGGAAGGTTGCTCAGGCAGTGAAGAGAGCACGTCATCTCGCACTCCTTCCATACGTAACAGATCTTTTGAAATAAGGAGGACAGCTATATGGAGATTATTCTTAAGAAAGATGTGGCTAACCTTGGCCACGCTGACGACATCGTCAATGTAAAGACAGGATATGCTGTCAACTACCTTATCCCACAGGGATTTGCAACAATGGCAACTGCTTCTGCAAAGAAGGTTCACGCTGAGAACCTCCGTCAGAGAGCTCACAAGATTGCGAAATTCGTTGCTGACGCTGAGGCTCTTGCAGCTAAGCTTGCTGAGACAACTGTAAAAGTTTCTGCAAAGGTAAGCGAGAGCGGCAAAATCTACGGTTCAGTTACAACTGCTCAGCTCGCTGAGGCTCTCGTAGCAGCAGGCATCGAGGTTGACAAGAAGGACATCACCGTAGCAGAGGCTGCAAAGGAACTTGGTGTTTACGAAGCATCAGTAAAATGCTACAAGGACATCAAAGGTACCTTCAAATACGAAATTGTTGCTGAGTAATCATTACTCTGCATAACATACTCAAAAGGATGACCGCCAGGCCATCCTTTTTTGTGTTGCTATTTCTCTTTCGTTTCTTTGTCAGATTCGACAGTTTGAGCAGCTTCCTTATCAGATTCGACAGTATGAGCTGAGTCTTTGTATTTGAAGCGTCTGATCTTTGAGGTGGCGGTTTTTTCAAAAGGTTCCTTCATCACTTCCACGTCATTTACCTTTGAAAATTTGCTCACCTGTTTGTTTACGAAATTCAGGATATGGGCCTTGCGGGCATCGAGTTTCTTGTAGAACTCATCCTCACCCTCCTTGTCCCACTCTATCATATTTTCGTCAAGCTGAACCAAGGCTACAAGGCGACCGTTTCTTTCTACAACAATCGACTCGTTCACTCCATCAATGTTGTTGATGACATTCTCAATCTCTTCAGGGTAGATGTTTTCTCCAGAAGGTCCCAGAATCATATTGTTCTTGCGGCCCTTGATGTAGAAGCGTCCTTTTTCATCCTGGATTGCAAGGTCATTGGTGCGGAACCAGCCATCCTCGGTGAATACGCTCTTGGTCCTCTTAGGGTCCTTGTAATAACCGAGCATGACATTGTCACCTTTTGCAACTATTTCACCCTCACCTGTTTCAGGATTCACATCATGCAGTTTCAGCCTCACACCCCTGACTGGATACCCAATGGAACCGACGGCCCTGCCCCTTCCCATCGCATAGCTCAGCAGCGGT